>NZ_JBHYOW010000012.1:0-225327 GCF_042745575.1 Nocardiopsis sp. NPDC058789 | reverse complement strand
GTCGTGGCCCGGTTCTTTTTTTAAAACTACAACGTCATCTTTTTTCCCCTGTGGTGTGTCTGCCCCCCGGGGGGGGGGGGGGGGGCCCCCCCCCCCCCCCCCCGCTCCGGGAACCGGAGGACCGACCGTCCCCCGTCCGCCGCCTACTGCTGCTGGCGCTTCCGGTTCGCCGTGATCCGGCCGCGCTCCTTCTGGTCGAGGATGACCTTGCGGATGCGGACGTTCTCGGGCGTCACCTCGACGCACTCGTCCTCGCGGCAGAACTCCAGGGCCTGCTCCAGGGAGAGCTTGCGCGGCGGCACCAGGCGGACGAGCTCGTCGCCGGTGGCCGAACGCATGTTGGTGAGCTTCTTCTCCTTGGTGATGTTGACGTCCATGTCGTCGGAGCGCGAGTTCTCGCCGACGATCATGCCCTCGTACACCTCGGTGGTGGGCTCGACGAACAGCGTGCCGCGCTCCTGGAGGTTGAACATCGCGAACGCGACGGCCACACCGGCGCGGTCGGCGACCAGGGAGCCGTTCGGCCGGGAACGGATGTCACCGAACCAGGGCTCGAACTTCTCGAAGACGTGGTTGGCGATGCCGGTGCCGCGCGTCTCGGTGAGGAACTCGGTCCGGAAGCCGATGAGGCCGCGGGACGGGACCAGCCAGTCCATGCGGACCCAGCCGGTGCCGTGGTTGACCATGTTCTCCATACGGCCCTTGCGGACGCTCAGGAGCTGGGTGATGGCGCCCATGTACTCCTCGGGCGCGTCCACGGTGAGGCGCTCGACCGGCTCGTGCACCTTGCCGTCGATGTTCTTGGTGACCACCTGGGGCTTGCCCACGGTCAGCTCGTAGCCCTCACGGCGCATCTGCTCGACCAGGATGGCCAGCGCCAGCTCGCCACGGCCCTGCACCTCCCAGGTGTCGGGACGCTCGGTCGGGAGCACGCGCAGGGAGACGTTGCCGATGAGCTCCTTCTCCAGGCGGTCCTTGACCAGGCGGGCCGTGACCTTGGCGCCCTTGACCTTGCCGACCAGCGGCGAGTTGTTGGTGCCGATGGTCATGGAGATGGCGGGCTCGTCCACCTTGATGAGCGGCAGCGCCACGGGGTTCTCGGGGTCGGCGAGGGTCTCACCGATCATGATCTCCTCGATGCCCGCGATGGCCGCGATGTCACCGGGGCCGGCCTTCTCGGCGGGCTTGCGCTCCAGACCCTCGGTCATGAGCAGCTCGGTGATCTTGACCTGCTGGGTGGTGCCGTCGGTGCGGATCCACGCGACCTGCTGGCCCTTGCGGAGCTCGCCCTGCTGGACCCGGACCAGGGCCAGACGGCCGAGGAAGGGGGAGGCGTCCAGGTTGGTGACGTGGGCCTGGAGGGGCGCGTCGGGGACGTACTCGGGGGCCGGGATCGTGTCCAGGATGGTGGAGAACAGCGGGACGAGGTTGTCGTTGTCGGGCACGGTGCCGTTGGCGGGGCGCTCCAGGGAGGCCTTGCCGTCACGGGCGCACGTGTAGACGATCGGGAACTCGATCTGCGACTCGTCGGCGTCCAGGTCCATGAACAGCTCGTAGGTGTCGTCCACGACCTCGGCGATCCGGCTGTCGGGCCGGTCCACCTTGTTGATCACGAGGATGACGGGGAGCTTGGCCGCGAGGGCCTTGCGGAGCACGAAGCGGGTCTGCGGGAGGGGGCCCTCACTGGCGTCGACGAGGAGGACGACACCGTCCACCATCGACAGACCGCGCTCGACCTCGCCACCGAAGTCGGCGTGGCCGGGGGTGTCGATGATGTTGATGACCACGTCCTCGCCCTCGGGCGTGGTGTAGTGCACCGCCGTGTTCTTCGCGAGAATGGTGATGCCCTTCTCGCGCTCCAGGTCGTTGGAGTCCATCACACGGTCGTCGACATCCTGGTTCTCCCGGAAGACTCCGGACTGCCAGAGCATGGCGTCAACGAGGGTCGTCTTGCCGTGGTCGACGTGAGCCACGATGGCGACGTTGCGCAGGTCACTGCGGCGGGCGGAGCCCTCGACGGGCGTAGCGCTGGACATGCTTAAGTCTCGATCTCCTGTACTGGGTAGAGACCGCAGAGTGCCACGGCCCGTAGCCAGTTTATGCGGTCATAGCGGGCTGGTTGGGATACGTACAGGCCACCCCGGTTAGTTTCGTCACCCTGGAAGGGGTGCGGCCCGGGGTCCTCGGATCGCCCGGAAACCCTGTCAGTACGGGGTTTCGCGCGTCCGGAGGAGCGGTGAGAGAGCCGCCAGGAAGGGGACGTCGGCGGGCATCCAGTCGAGGTCCCGGAGCCCCTCGTCGGGCACCCAGCGGACCGCCCGGTGCTCCAGCGCCCGGGGCTCCCCGGCGAGCAGCTCGGCCCGCAGCAGGCGCAGGACGGCGGGGCGGGTGTGGCCGTCGGAGGGCGCGGGGAAGGGCACGTCGGCGCCGACCGGTTCCCCGGCCCGGACGGTGACGCCCAGTTCCTCCCGGCACTCGCGCACCAACGCCTGGGCGGGGGTCTCCCCCGGCTCGGTCTTGCCGCCGGGGAACTCCCACAGGCCGCGCAGGCGCTCGGGTTCGGCTCGCTGGGCGGCCAGGACGTGTCCGTCTCGGATGATGGCCGCGCCCACCACGATCAGTGTCTCTCCCACGGGAAACCACCCTAGGGCCTCGCGGCCCGCCCGGGGCGTGGTCGGGAAACCCGTCCACCGGGTTCCCCGACCTCCGATCCCCTGTGGTGTCGGTGGGCTTCCGTGAGAAGCCGCGACGACGACCCAGGACCGCCCTCTACGCCTCCGGAGCGGAGGCGTTCAACACCCCGGAGATCCGCAGCAGCCTGCCCTGCCGGCTGCTGACGTACACAACGTCGCGGGCGTGGTCCAGCCCGACTCCGCAGACCGCTCCGAGGTCCTCGGCCGCGGCCCGCTGGAGGCCCCTGTCCTCGCCTTCGGTCAGGACGACCTCGTGCAGCCTGCCGCCCGCCGGATCGGCGACGTAGGCGTGGGCCGCGCCGTCCGAGGCCACACGGACGCTCTGTCCCAGGGCGGTGGCCACCCTCAGTGGGGTGGGGTCCTCCGCCGTCAGATCGATCTCGTAGAGCTCGCCCCTGTCGTACTGGCCGACATAGGCCCTGCCACCGCTCAGCGTCACCCCGGCGGCCCTCGGCACCGGCCAACCGCGCCGCTCCTCGACCGCACCGCCGCTCAGGTCGTACTCGATCAGCCTCCCGGCCGCGAGGTCACTGACGTACAGCCGCTCGTGTGACGGGTCCAGTGCGACGCCGTAGGCGTACGGACCCTCGACGACCGTGACGGGGGCGGCGGAGTGGTCGGAGAGGTTCACCGTGATCACGCGCCGGTGGTTGTGGTCGGCGAGGAAGGCCCTGTCCCGGGGCAGGTCCAGCGCCACGTCGTTGGTGTCTCCCAGGCCCTCCGCGACCCACTCCGTCGCGCCGCTGTCGAGGTCCACCTTGTGGAGCCGTCCACCGCGACCGCGCTCGACCACGTACGCCCTCCGTCCGTCCGGGTCCAGGGCGAGGCCCTCGGCCCTGCCCAGCCCCGTGGCGACCTCGTCGGGGGTCGCCTTCGGGGCCTCCGGTCGTGCCAGGTCGACCTGGTGGAGGGGGTGGTGCTTCTCCTCGAAGACGAGGTTCTCCAGCTCGAAGACCTCGTGCTCCCCCGCCAGGGTGGAGACGACCTCGGCCTCGCCCCTCTGCATGAAGGGCCTGCCGTCATCGGTGAGGTCGAAGGCCTCCGTCTCCTTGCCGGTCTCGTTGATCCTCCACGCGAGCACGTTGGAGTACCGGGGGTTCGTGGACTGCGGCCCGGCGGGACGCACCTCCTTCACCTCCACCGGCTCGGGATAGTACAGAGCGACCCAGCCGCCGAAGGTGATGGGGAACTCGTAGTCGAACCGGCGCACCTGGCGCCGTTGTGTGGCCAGCACGTCGACCCGGCTGCCGACCTCACCGCTCAGGGTGGAGGACGTCGTGAACCCGGTGGTCAGTGAGCCGCTGACCGAGCCGGTGATCCCGAGCATCAGCTGGGCCGACACCTCCCCGGTGCCCGTCGCGGTCCCCGTGGCCGTGGTCGTGCTCGTCGTCTGCGACTGGGACTCCGTGTCGACGCCCTGGTTGTCCTTGCTGTTCTTCAGGGTGGTCTTCTGGGAGTTGTTCAGGGCCATGCTCTTCTGGAGCTGCTGCTGCAGGGAGGCGGTGGCCTTCGCGCCGAAGGTGAGCTGGACCTGCCCCTGGAGCGACCAGCTGATCGTGTTCGAGATCGAGAACTGGACCGTGTGCGACCAGGTCGTGGGGGTGGGGTCGGTCCGGTTGACGTACGTCTGCTTGGAGACGACGTCAGGCGGCGGCTGCGTGATGTCCCCGCGCTCCTCGACGAGAGGCACACCCACCGTCATGTAGGCGCGCCACTCGCGTTGGTGGGCCGTGTCCTCCCGGCCCGGGTAGTCCCCGAACCGCCCCTTGTTCAGGGAGAAGCCGGTGGGGTACACGTACCGGTCCTTGCCGTCGGAGGTCCTGCGCTCCGCCCTGCGCCTCAGCTTCTCCCGGTCCCGCTCCAGGATGACCGGCGCCTTGGCGGCGATGTCGAGCTCCCTCAGATTCCGCCCCGTCATCGGGTGGCGGATGAAGCGTTCTCCCAGACGGGTCGTACTCACATGGTTCTTCGTGGGGCCGCCCATGGCCTTCTCCTTCTATGGTGACGGGACGCGATGTCAGTCGGTGCTGCCGGGGCCGTTCGCGAACGGCGCGGCCGCTGGGTCACTGTCCGGGCGGCCTGCGGTCGGAGCCACGGACGTTCGCTGTCGACTCCTCGTTGTCCTTCTTCAGCCCCTCCCGCTCCTCGGCGCTGATCCTCGGCTCGTCCTCCTCCTCGACCCGCACGCGCACCTTCGTGAAGGCCTGGTCCTTGGCGGAGGAGGCCATTCCGGTGGTCGACTCGGGGTTCTCGCTGGCGTCCCGCTGCTCGGTCGCGACCGTCCGGGTGTTCCCGAACAGGGGGGTGACGAAGTTGGTCAGGATCTCCAGCGCCTCCGGCGAGGTCTCGCGGACGAGCTTCGGATCGCGCTGGATCTCGGGGATCCCGTCGAGGAGCTCGGGGTCGACGCCCTCCCACTCGGGGCGGGCCCCCGGAACCCTGTCGTGCAGGTTCCGGGCGGACTCCTCGGCGGACCCCGCCTCGTTTCCTCCGTTGCCGAATATGTTCTTGAAGGTCATGGCGCTCCCTTTGTTGCGGCATTCCCTCATCGGCCCACTTCCACGAGGAAGGGGCCCGTTCGAGGCGCCGGGGGTCTTATGGAACGTGGGGTGCGATTCTCTTCGGTGGTTCCCGATCGACCCGGGGAACGGCGAAGGCCTGGGGTCGCCTCAGCCGAGACCACCACGGTGTTCGGGGGTCGAGGGGCCACCGCGAACCTCGGGGTCATCCGCGAACGTCGCGCGGACCAACCCGAACAGTCGTGGGCACTGCTCCTTGGCTTCATTTCCCGGACGGGGGTTCGAGTCCGTCCATACCCCCATGATGAACCATGTAATCGGAACAGTCAGGCGTTTCCCGGACAGAAATTCTCGGCACTGGAAAGTGGCGCACAAAGTCTGGAATAGGAAACTCACGAATGAAATACGCCTATGTCCATGAATGCGAGTTTCGGGACGGGTGAAGGGCTCCCCTGGGCGGGGCTCAGGCGGAGACGTCGGCCGGGGGTCCGATCAGTCGGTGGGCGAGGGAGGTGTACCGCCGTCCCGAGGAGGCGTTGGCGACCGCGCGGTCCAGGGCCCGGCGGGATCCCACCAGCACGACCAGTCTCCTGGCCCGGGTGATCCCGGTGTAGAGCAGGTTGCGTTGGAGCATCATCCAGGCCGAGGTGGTGACGGGGATGACCACGGCCGGGTACTCACTGCCCTGGGAACGGTGGACGGTGACGGCGTAGGCGTGGGCGAGTTCGTCGAGCTCCGCGAAGTCGTAGGTGACCTCCTCGTCCTCGTCCGTGCGCACGGTCAGTTCCTGGGCCACCTGGTCGATGCCGGTGACCACCCCCAGGGTCCCGTTGAAGACCCCGTTCGCTCCCTTGTCGTAGTTGTTGCGTACCTGGGTGACCTTGTCCCCCACCCGGTACACCCGGCCGCCCAGTCGGCGCTCGGGAACGTGTTCTCCCGGCGGGGTCAGAGCGTCCTGGAGCGCGGCGTTGAGGTTGACGGCACCGGCCGGTCCGCCCTTCATGGGGGTGAGGACCTGCACGTCACGACGGGGGTCCAGGGAGAAGCGGCGGGGGATGCGACGGGCGACCACGTCCACCACGGTCTCGGCGGCGTCCTCGGCCTCGTCGCAGTCGAACAGGAAGAAGTCGGACATCCCCTGGAACTCGGGCGCCTCCCCCTGGTTGATCCGGTGGGCGTTGGTGACCACACCGGACTGCTGGGCCTGGCGGAACACGTGGGTCAGGCGCACCCGCGGGACGGGGGAGCCCTCCTCCATCAGGTCGCGCAGGACCTGTCCGGCGCCCACCGACGGCAGCTGGTCCACGTCACCGACGAACACCACGTGCGCCCCGGGGGGAACCGCCTTGACCAGCTTGTTGGCCAGGATCAGGTCGAGCATCGAGGCCTCGTCCACCACGAGGAGGTCGCAGTCCAGGGGGTGGTCGCGGTCGTGCGCCGCCTCGCCGCCGGGGCGCAGTTCGAGGAGTCGGTGGACGGTGGAGGCCTCGTGGCCGGTCAGCTCCGTCAGCCGCTTGGCGGCGCGTCCGGTGGGTGCCGCCAGGATGATCCTGGCGTCCTTGACCGACGCCATGGCGACGATGGAGGCCACCGTGTAGGACTTGCCGCAGCCCGGGCCTCCGGTGAGCACGCAGACCTTCCTGGTCAGCGCGGTGCGCACCGCCTCACGCTGAGCCTCCGCCAGGGTGGCGTCGGAGCGCCGGTCGAGCCAGTCGAGGGCCCGGGGCCAGTCCACGTCGGTGAAGGCGGGCAGCCGCTCCAGCGGCGTCTCCAGCAGGGAGCGCAGCCCGGAGGCCAGGCCGATCTCGGCGCGGTGGAAGGGGAGCAGGTAGACCGCGCGGACCGGCGCGCCCCCCGGGTCGGGCACGGTCTCACGGACCACGCCCTCGGCGGCGACCAGCTCCGCAAGGCACTCGATCACCAGCCCCGCCTCCACCTGGAGGATCTTCACGGCGGCGGAGATGAGCCGTTCCTCGGGCAGGAAGCAGTGCCCGTCGCCGGCGGACTCCGAGAGGGTGAACTGGATGCCCGCCATCACCCGTTGCGGGCTGTCGTGCGGGACCCCGACCGCCCGGGCGATGGTGTCGGCGGTCCGGAAACCGATCCCCCACACGTCCGAGGCCAGCCGGTAGGGCTCCTCCTGGACGACCCGGATGGAGTCGTCGCCGTACCGCTTGTAGACCCGCACCGCCAACGAGGTGCTGACCTGGACCCCCTGGAGGAAGACCATCACCTCCTTGATCGCCTTCTGCTCCTCCCAGGCGTCGGTGATGAGCCCGGTGCGCTTGGGGCCCAGCCCGGGGACCTCGATCAGCCGGGCGGGGTCCTCCTCGATGACGTCGAGGGCGTCGACTCCGAAGTGGTCGACGATCCGCTCGGCCATCCGTGGCCCGATTCCCTTGATCAGACCGGAACCGAGGTAGCGGCGGATGCCCTGCACCGTGGCGGGCAGCACCGTGGTGAAGTCGTCCACGTGGAACTGGCCGCCGTACTGGGGGTGCGATCCCCAGCGGCCGTACATCCGCAGTGACTCGCCGGGTTGGGCGCCGGGAAGGGAGCCGACCACGGTCAGCAGGTCGTGGCCCCCGCGCCCGGTGTCGACCTTGGCGACGGTGTAGCCGTTCTCCTCGTTGGCGAAGGTGATCCGTTCCAGGACGCCCTGGACCACCGCCCCCGCGGGTGTCGGCATGGCGTTCCCCGTCCTCTCAGCGGCCGTCCGTGCCTGGGAGCGGCGGTGCCTCGTCCCCGAGGACGGCCAGCACGCGGTCGCGGTCCGCTCTGCGCAGCCCTCCGGCCACCCGGGTGTAGGAGTGCGCCAGCATCTCCAGCAGTTCGTCGTCGGGAACGGTGCCGTCCAGCCGCACGGAGTTCCAGTGCCGCTTGTTCATGTGCCAGCCCGGTGTGACGGCGGGGTACCGCCCGCGCAGCTCCAGGGCGAGTTCGGGGTCGCACTTGAGGTTGACGGTCGCACGCTCGCCGCCCGTGCCACCGGTGAGCAGGGCGAACATCTTCTGGTCGGCCACCTTGTAGACGAGTGCTCCCGGCCCGAAGGGCTCGCTCTCCCGGGCCTCGGGAAACCACAGCGCCGCGTCGATGAACTGTTCCGGTGTCATGTCCCTCCCCCTGTCCCCTTCGAGCCTGTCAGACCGCACCGACCTTCGGGAGTCCCCTCCCCCGGCCTGTGGACGACTCTCCCGGGGCCGCGCGGGGGCGGGCGCCGAACGGGGCGCGCGGATATGATCCGGCTCGAACCTCCCCACGTCCGGTTGGAGTGCCCATGAAGGCGCGCGGTGTACGCAGGCTCGCTCCGCTCGTACCGGGGGACCCCTGGGAAGTCGGCGGGCACCGGGTGCGCGGCCGGGTCGGCGCGGGGGGCATGGGCACCGTGTACGCCGCCGAGTCACCCGGTGCCCACGGCTACCTGGCCGTCAAGGTGGCCCACCCGGAGCTCGCCCACGACCGGCGCTTCCGAGAGCGGTTCACACACGAGGCGCGCCTGCTCGCCAGGGTGGACAGCCCCTGTGTGGCGCGGTTCGTACGTGCCGACGTGGGCGCGGAGCCACCGTGGATGATCACCGAGTACGTGCCGGGGCCGACGCTGCGCCACCACGTGGAACGGTTCGGGCGGCTGCGGGGCGGGATGCTGCTCGGGCTGGCGGCGGGCGTGGCGGAGGCCCTGCGCGCCGTGCACGCGGCAGGAGTGGTGCACCGCGACCTCAAGCCCGGCAACGTGGTGCTGTCCGCGCGGGGGCCCAAGCTCCTGGACTTCGGGATCGCGCACGCCGTGGAGGACCCCGACCCCACCAAGTGGCGGCGGCTGCGGCGGATGCGCCGGGCCTACCGGGCGCTCGGACTGCCCTCACCGGCGGGGCTGTCCGACGAGCGCACCGCCCGGATGCTCGACCGCCGGGGCACCCCCGGGTGGATCAGCCCGGAGCAGTACCGGCGCCGACCCACCACGCACGGGTCCGACGTGTTCCTGTGGGGCGCCACGGTGGCCTTCGCCTCCGTGGGCCACGATCCGTTCGGGACCGCGCCGCCGAGGGAGATGGCCCGGAGGGTGACCACCGAGGAGCCCGACCTGCGCTACCTGCCCGTGGGGCTGGAGAAGCTGGTGGTGGCGGCGTTGAGCAAGGACCCCGACGACCGCCCGCGCTCCGGGGAGCTGCTGCGCGCCGTCCTCGACCTGGAGGGCCCGGAGGGCGGGGTCCGTACCCCGGCGGGCGCCGGGGAAGCGGGGGTGCGCGGATTGCTGGACCGCCACTGGACCAGGGTCGCGGTGCGGCAGCCGCTGCCGCCCCGCGAGTGGTCGCTCAGAGCAGGCCGAAGTAGGCGCGGCTCTCCTTGGACCACATGAAGGCCAGCATGGCGGCGGCGAAGCCCAGCGGGACGATCGCGAGGAGCTCGCCCGAGAGCAGGGCCCACAGCAGGATGCCCGCGGCGGCCCCCTGGAACAGCAGGGCGCTCCAGAAGACCCCCACGGTGCGGCGGCGCAGCCGGGTGGCGACGAGCACCGACAGCGTCCCGTAGACGCCGGTCACCAGGGCCATCAGCCCCATGTACGAACGCATCATGTCGGCGTCGAAGGCCAGCGCCACGCCCTGCTCGGCGGCGAGCGCGGCCTGCTCGTCCAGGGCCTCCTCCATCACCTCGGCGGGCGCGGACAGCCCCATCACGAAGAGGAGCAGGAGCAGGAGGCCGCTGACGCCGCCGACGAGCATCAGCGTGCGGACGGTCACGACCCGGCGGGGCATGGGGGCGTCGGGACGCAGGGCCTCCAGATGAGGGGCGTCGAAGTCGGGCATCCCGCGTTGCGAGGGCACCCCACCCTGTCCCGAGTCGGGGTCGTACGGGTCCTGGCCAGAGGGAAACACGGACGTCCTCCGAGGGAATCGAGCCGACTGTCCCCTCCATGGTAGGGGCGTACCGTCGTGGGGGCGCGGGCCCGTGGGTGGCGCGGGCCCGGTTCGGTCCGAAACCAACTACGGAACGAGACCGCAATCGAACCCAGGTGACCCTGGGCTACCGTCTCGGGTCGAGAACCAGCACGCACACGGAGATTCCGCAAATCGTAACCCCCCGGCCCGTGTCCCCACACCCGTCCCCATCTAGGGTGAAAAAACTCCGACCCCTCCCGCCCCCGGGGCGGAATCCCCGCACAGTCCCCCAAAGGAGTCACAGCAGACATGTCCAGACTCGTGCGCGCGACCGGCGCACTGATCCTGACGGGCGCGCTGGTGGTGCCCCTGGCCCCCGCGGCCAGCGCGTACGCACCCACGGACACCCCTGTGGGCGAAGCCGCGTTCACCCTCACCCTGCTGCACGGCAACGACCCCGAGTCCGCGCTCCTGCACGCCTCGGCCGACCCGGACTTCGGCGGAGCCGCGCGGTACACGACGCTGCTCGACCAGCTCCGCGACAGCGAGAACGCGGGCACCGAGGCCGGAGACGGCGAGTCGGCCCACCGCGGCGTGGTCGCCGTGAACTCCGGAGACCTCTACCTGCCCGGTCCGGAGTTCGCCGCCTCCCGGGAGGAGGGCGCGCCGTTCTACGACGCGATCGCCACCTCCCACGCGGAGTACGACGCGATCTCCATGGGCAACCACGAGTTCGACTTCGGCCCCGACGTGTACGCCGAGTTCATCGGCGCCCTGCCCGAGAGCACCCCCGTGGTCGCCGCCAACGTGGACGTCTCCGGTGAGGCCGCACTGGCCGCCCTGGAGGCCGAGGGCCGGATCGCCCCGAGCACCGTCGCCGAGGTCGAGGGCGAGCGGATCGGCATCGTCGGCGCGCTGTACCCGCCGCTGGCCTCCATCACCAGCCCGCGCGACGTCGTGGTCGACGAGGTCGTCGGCCCGGTCCAGGCCGAGGTGGACCGTCTCACGGCGGAGGACGTCGACAAGATCATCCTCATCTCGCACCTCCAGAACATCACCTACGAGGAGCGGGTCGCCAAGGAACTGACGGGTGTGGACGCCATGGTGGCCGGGGGCGGCCACGAGGTGATGGCCAACCCCGACGACGCCCTGGTCCCCGGCGACGAGGTCACCGTCCACCCGGGCTCCGGCGAGCCGCTGTCCTACCCGCTGGTGGTGGACAACGCCGACGGCGACGCGGTGCCGATCGTCACCGCGGGCTCCAACTACAAGTACGTGGGCCGTCTGGTCCTCAACTTCGACGCCGCTGGCGACCTCCTGACCGTGGGCGACCGCTCCGGCCCGGTGCGGGTCTCCGGCACGGGCGACGACGCCGTGGAACCGCACCCCGAGGTCGAGGCGCAGGTGACCAAGCCGGTCACCGACTACGTCGCGGAGCTGGCCGAGACCGAGGTGGCGCGGAGCGAGGTCGCCCTGGACGGCACCCAGAACCCGGGCGTGCGCACGCAGGAGACCAACCTGGGCAGCCTCATGGCCGACGCCCTGCTGGACACCGGCAGGCGCAACGCTGACGAGTACGGCGTCCCCGAGCCGCGGATCGGTATCCAGAACGGCGGCGGCATCCGCAACGCGTCGGTGATCCCGGCCGGTCCGCTCACCGTGCTGGACACCTACTCGGTCGCGCCGTTCGCCAACCAGGTCGCCGTGGTCCCCGAGATCCCGCGCGGCCAGATCAAGGAGCTCCTGGAGCGCGGGGTGGCCTCCGCACCCGCCGCCGACGGCGGGTTCATGCAGGTCGCCGGGGTCAACTTCGCCTACGACCCGGAGCGGACCGCGCAGGTCGTCACCGAGGACGGCGAGGTGACGACCCCGGGAGAGCGGGTGCGCAACGCGATCCTGCACGACGGCACGGTCATCGTCGAGGACGGCGAGGTCGTGGACGGTGACGCCATCTCGGTCGTCACCAACGACTTCTCGGCGGCCGGTGGCGACATGTACCCGTTCCGCGACGCCGACTTCACCGTGGTGGGCTCCACCTACCAGGGGGCGCTGGAGCGCTTCCTCACCGGAACCCTCGACGGCCGGATCAGCGCCGAGGACTACCCGGAGGGCGGCGCCGGTCGCATCGTGATCGGGGAGAAGGCCACCGTGCCCTCCGGAGGTGACGACGGCGGTGACGACACGGACCCGACCGAACCGCCCGCTTCACCCAGCCCGAGCCCCAGTCCGAGTCCGAGCCCGACCGACGGCCCCACGGGTGGTCCCACCGACGGCCCGGGCAGCGGGAAGCCCGGAAGCCCGGACGACGGGAAGGGCGGCACCCTGCCGGTCACCGGTGGGGCCCTGACCAGCCTGATCGTCGCCGCCGTGCTCGCCATCGGCGCCGGTGGCGGCGCCCTCTACCTGAGCCGCAAGCGCCGGTCGGCCACGGGCACCGGGGAGATCGGGGGCTGATCCCCCACCGTCCGCCGCCGAGCGCGGGCGCACAGTGAACGCGGGCCCGCCCGAGTGGTGACTCGGGCGGGCCCGCGTCGTCGTGCTCGGGGCCGGGGAGGGATCAGCAGTGCGGCAGTCCCTCGATCGGCTTCCAGGGCTCGTTGTCCCGGAAGGCGGTGGCGCTGACGAAGACGTCGCGGTTGCCGGTGTCGTCGTCGGTCAGCGCCCACCAGGTCGAGTAGGCGTCCTCACCGTCGGAGTGCGGTTCGCCCTCCACCTGGCAGAAGAAGTAGTGGCGTCCGGTCCAGAGCCAGCCGCCCGTGGGGTACCGGCTCTCCTGGGACCAGTAGGTCCGCGCGTCACGCCAGGTGGTGTAGTAGTGGCGGCGGGAGAACGTCGTGGCCGCCGGCTCGTTGGCCGGTTGCGCGGTCGGTGCGGCCGTCGGCTCGGCGACCGGTGCGTCCGGTGGCGCCGTCGGCTCCGAGGACGGTCGAACCGGCGGTGGGGTGGTCGGTTCCGCCGAGGGCTCCGTCGACTGAGGGGGCGACCCGCCGGGGGATCCGTTGGTCGGCCCGGTGGGACGTCCGGTGGGTGGTCCGTTGGTCGGTTCGTCGTCCCGGGGGTTCACCGGGGTCTCGACCCGGACGGCCTCCGCCACGGTGAGCCCGGCGGCCGGGGACGCGAGAACGGTCGGCAGGCAGACCGCCAGGGCCAGGGCCAGCGTGAGTGCGCGGGGAGCGCCCCGACGCGTGCTCGGCTCCGGGAACGCCCCCTGTTCCCGCCACCCCCTCGGGCGGGTCGGCCCCTTCGGGCCGCCGGGTCGGTTTCCGGCCTTCTCGTCGCGACGCACCATCCGCACTCCTCGCGTGTCCCCGGACCGGGATCGGGGTCCGAGTTGAGTGACGGGCCCGGCGGGGACGACGCGTGCCCTGGGGCCCGTCAACCACCACCAACACCACCATTGCCACCCCTATCATCACCCAGAGTGTTCAAGTGGACACGTCACGACGCGGCGGATCATCGGAAGCGGCTCAGCAACCAGCGAAGGACCTGGCGTCCCGGGTCATGTCGTCGCGCTCGGACTGGTCCGTGTCGCCGCCCTCGAACCAGATGAACACGATGTGGCAGGCGTTCTGGGCGTCGACCATGTCGTTGTCGTCCTCCTCCGCCTGGGAGCGCAGGTTCACGATGACGATCGAGGCGGTCAGGATGTCGTCGAAGTCGATGACGCGGGCGACGTTGGTGTCCATCGCGCTCGTGCAGGAGAGGGTCTCCTCCTCGCCGCCGTCGCAGAGGTCGTCGGTCACGTCCCGACCCCCGTTCATGCCGTAGTCACCGCTGAGCTCGGAGATGACCTCCTCGACGGTCACCTTCTCCCGGGGCTCCTCCGTGGGGAGGTCACTCGGCTCCTCGGCCGGCTCCGATCCGGGGAGGGGGTCCTCGGTCGGACTCGGGGACTCCTCGGGTGCGGGCGAGGGGGAGGGTGACGGCGAGGGTCGCGGATCGGACTCCCGATCGGCGGCGATCCGGCTGGTCACGACGCCGCCCAGCGCGAGCCCGCCGCCGAGGAAGGAGGCCCCGGCGAGGATGGCGATGACGGCGAGCACCGCGACGAGGCCGGTGCCGTACCGGCCCCGGGGAGGAGGTGGGCCCTGCGGCGCGCCCCGGGGCGGAGAGCCGAATGCGTTTCCGCCCGGCGGCGGCGGGTGGGGATTCACGTCCTGGGGCTCCTCTGCTGTCCTGGAGTTCTTTCGAAGGGCACTCCTACACCCCGCCGTCGAGCCTCCCAGTTTCACCAAGAACATGCAAAGAAAGAGCTCCTGGTAACCATTTGCACTATTTGACCGGTATGTGATTCGCGTATTTTCGGCCAACCTTGGGCCATCCGGCGCGCATAATAGGGAAATGCGCCACCCTGGACCTACGATCGGCTCCATGACCTGCGTTTTGCTGGCCGAAGACGATGTCTCGATCTCCGAGCCTCTCGCGCGCGCACTACGACGCGAGGGCTACACGGTGGATGTGACCGTCAACGGCATTGAGACACTCGACCGCGCCCGTGCGGGAGACATCGACCTCATGGTCCTGGATCTCGGGCTCCCCGAAATGGACGGCCTTGAGGTGGCACGTCGGCTCCGCGCCGAGGGTCACGGAACGCCGATCCTCATCCTGACCGCCCGAGCGGACGAGGTCGACACAGTCGTCGGCCTCGACGCCGGAGCCGACGACTACGTGACCAAGCCGTTCAGGCTCGCCGAACTCCTGGCCCGCGTCCGCGCCCTGCTGCGGCGTGGCGGGGCCGAGGTGCCGGTGGTCCACGGAGTCCGCATCGACAACGACTCGCGCCGTGCCTGGCTGGGCGACCGCGAGCTCCAACTGACCACCAAGGAGTTCGACCTGCTGCGCGTGCTCGTGCGCGACGCGGGCAAGGTGGTCACCCGTGAACAGATCATGCGGGAGGTGTGGGACACCAACTGGTGGGGGTCGACCAAGACCCTCGACATGCACATCTCGTGGCTGCGCCGCAAACTCGGTGACGACGCCAACCAGCCTTCCTACATCACGACCGTCCGGGGCGTGGGGTTCCGGTTCGAACGAGACTGACACGACCTTGGGTTCGACGCGCTTGCCCGTCGACCGCCCAGGGGGTCGGACGGACGTGAGGTGACATGCGCAGGCGGATGGTTTTCTCCACCCTGGTGGTGACCGTCATCGCCGTCATGCTGCTCGGGCTGCCCCTGGGTGCGCTCACCTACAAACTGGTGCATGACGAGGCCAGCCGGCAGCTTGAGGGCGAGGCCGAGCTGATCGGTGCCGAGAGCGACAACATGCTGGAGCTCCACGGCGAGCTGGACCTGGCCGAGTTCGATCGGGAACACCCGAACCGGTTCGTCCGCATCACACCCGCGGGCGAACCGACCGCCGTGACGGCGGGAGATCCCGCGTTGAACCCCGAGGCCGTGGACTCACCGCGCCTGCTCAGGGCCACCGTCACCACCGGCCGCGACACGAGGGTCGAGGTGTGGAGTGACGGCGAGGAGGTCCAGGAGAGCGTGGTCCGCGCCTGGCTGGGCATCGCCTCGCTGTCCCTGCTGGCCATCGGGGTCGCCGTGGGCCTGTCCATGTTCCAGGCCCGGCGCCTCACCCTGCCGCTGGTCGACCTGGCCGCAACCGCCGAACGGCTCGGCTCCGGAGTCACCACGCCCTGGGGGCACCGCTACGGCATCCCGGAGGCCGACCGCGTCGCGGAGGTCCTGGACCGCAGCGCCGAACGCATCGCCGGGCTCATCGCCACCGAACGCCACTTCGCCACCGACGCCTCGCACCAGCTCCGCACACCGCTCACCGCGCTCACCATGCGGTTGGAGGAGATCATCGCGGAGTCCGACAACGCCCAGGTGGTCAGGGAGGAGGGCGAGGCCGCCCTCGCCCAGACCGAACGCCTCGTGGAGACCGTCGAGAGCCTGCTCGGCCGCGCTCGCAAGAGTCAGAACCCCGAGGTGGAACCGGTGGAGCTCGACCCGGTCCTCAACCACCTCCAGGCCGAGTGGTCGCCCGTCTTCCAACAGGAGAAGCGCCGGCTCCTCGTCACCGGAGACCCCGGACTGACCGCCATGACCGTCCCCACCGACCTCGCCCAGATCCTGGCCACACTGGTGGAGAACGCCTACAAGCACGGTGCGGGGACGGTGACCATCCGCCGACTCGACACCGGCCAGTCCGTGCGCGTCGAGGTCAGCGACGAGGGCGAGGGAGTCCCCGAGCACCTGTCCGGTCGCATCTTCGAGCGCGAGGTCAGCGGCGGCGGCGGTACCGGCCTCGGACTCGCCCTGGCCCGCCACATCGCCGAGTCGGAGGGCGCGAGGGTCGAGCTGGTCCAGACCCGGCCGACCACCTTCGCACTGTTCCTGCCCGCCGGGGCCGGAGGCCTGTCGAAGATGACGGGGCCGGTGTAGCTGTGTCTCTTTGGACCTCCGCTGCGCGGAGGCCCAAAGAGGTACGGACTCCTAGTTGGCGCTCGCGTGCGCCGTGGAACCCTGGGCGGCGGGGACCTCGCCCCGGACGACCAGATCACTCCACAGCCCCCGGACCCGCTCCAACCCGTAGACGGCCGTCACCTCCGCGCGGGCGCGCTCGCTCTCCTCACCGAACCGGCCCTCGGAGACGGTCGCGTGGATGGACTCGGCCATGGCCACCGCGTCGTCGTGGATCCAGTGCGGGTCGTAGATGGTGTCCGAGCCCGGCCACGCGAGGAGTGCCGGGAGCCCGCCGGAGGCCGCGCACTCGGCGGGGGCCAGGTGGAAGGACTCGTCGTCACTGGTGGAGAGCACGATCCCGACCCGGCGCAGCCAGGTGGCCACGTCCGGCCCGAATCCGTCGAAGACCACCCCGGAGGCCAGGCTCTCGTCACGCTGGATACGCCGGTACACCCGCTCGAAGTAGGCGCGCTCCTCCGGCCGGTTCCAGATCCACCAGTACTCCCACGGCTGCTTGGTCTTGACCGACAGCGTGTATCGGGGGTCCATCCGGCGCAGCTCCGAGAGCACGTCGAGTCCCCGGTCCAGGCGCTTGCGGGACGGCGCGATGCCGATCATGCCGAGCGAGTACTCGGCCCCGGCGAGCTTGGGGCGGTCCAGCTGGCGGTCGTCCACCCAGTTGGGCAGGACCACGACCTTCTCGGCGGGCCAGCCGGTGATCTCGCGGGTGAGGTCGGCGTAGTGCGGGCTCACGCAGACGACCGCGTCGACCTTGGCGATCTCCAGGCGGCGCGGCCACTCCGCGTACAGTTCGAAGCGGTGCAGACGGACGATCAGCCGCTGGTCCGGGCGCTTCCACTTGGCGTAGAAGAGCGCGTTGGGACCGCACCACTCGCAGATGACCACGTCGGCCCAGGCGGCGAGTTCCCGGGACCGGTACTGGTCGTGGGTGCTCAGCCCCTCCCACTCGTCGATGCGCACGTCCAGGCCGGGCAGCGAGTCCAGGTACTCGGCCAGGCGGGTGAAGAACTTGAGGTCGTGCCCGGCGATGACCACCTTGAGCGGACGTTCGGGGTCGGTGCCCTCGGGAGCGGCGGGGATGGCCTCGGCCAGGTATCCGCGCAGGCGCTCGGCCGCGCGTTCCAGGGTGTGGTTCGCGGCGGCGGCGCGGCAGCGTTCGGCGGCCTCGGCGTAGACGGAGCGGTCGTGGTAGGCGCGGGCGATCACGGCGGCCACGGAACCGGTGTCCTCACCGGCGAACAGCGGGTAGTCGGCGCCGAGCAGGGCCTCGTGCATGGGGGTGCGGTTGAGGACCACGGGCAGGCCGAGCGCACCCAGTTCCAGGACCTTGGTGGACAGCTCCAGGCTGGCGTCCATGTCCGGGTCGCGCCAGGAGAGTCCGAAGTCGCACTCGGCGGACTGGCGGAGGGCGTCGGCCCGCGCCATGCCGCCGCGCCAGTCCACGTGCGGGGTGCTCTCCAGGGCCCTGCGCATGCGCTTGGCCCAGTCGGCGGGCTCGGCGTGGATCTTGTCACCGATCATCACCAGTTCGGAGTCCACCCCGAGGCGGGCCAGCTCCTCGGGCAGGCCGGTCATCTCCAGGGTGTTCCAGCGGGGCGCGAACTTGCCGGTGTAGGCCAGGCGTGTGCGCGCGCGGGTCCGGCCGTCGGCGGCGATGCCCTCGGGCACCACCGCGACGGGCGGGAACAGGACGGAACGGCCACAGGCGGCGGGGACCGTGGACTCCAGGAAGGCCCGCAGCTCCTCGGTCTGGCAGAGCACGAACCGTGAGGCCAGCGCGATGTCGGTGAGCTCGGCGGTGGCGGTCGCGGAGAGTTCCCCGACGCTGTGCGGGAAGTCCGTGAGGTAGGTCCACAGCTTCCCGGACAGGCTCTCCTCCTGTGCGGCCAGACCAGCGAGTCGGCGGCCCCGGACCACGACGAGGTCGAAGGGCCTGCGTGAGTGCAGCCCGCCCATGAGCTCCACGGCCTGCTCGGGCGTGAGGCCGCGCGGTCCGAGGTCGGACAGGAGCTTGTCCTCGTAGGGGCGGATCAGTCTGACCCCGGGGGTCGCGGTGAGCGGCGCCGTCAGCCGGTCGGTGCGGACCTGGGCCTTGAGCAGCAGGGTGACCTCGCAACCCGCCGCCGCCAGGGCCTGCGCCATCGACTGCGCCCAGATCGCCGAGCCGTCGATGATGTTCAGGTCCACGTCCCCGTACAAGAGTGCGCGCGGAGGAGCTGTGCTCACGTTCTTCCCTTCGGATGCTGATGGGTGGCCCGAGTCTTGCGTACTACCGCGCCGCGCGCGTCCGTCGGGGGCGGACCGGCCGACGACTGGTCGGGCGTCGTCGGGGTGGTCAACCGACCGCGCCCGTCGAGGCGTCGGCGTGGGCGGGTCCCTCGTTGTCGCCGTCGGTGCCGGAGCCGTGGTCCGGGCCCAGGGCCAGGAGCCGGGTACCGCGCCGGTTCCACTCCGCCGGGAGCCAGCCCCGGCGCAGGAGGTCGGTGCGCGCCAGCTCCGGGGTGACGGAGGTGACGAACACGTACTGTCTGCCCCCGGTGTCGCGGTCGAAAAAGCCCCGCTCCCCCAGGCCCGGGACCCCGGGGTCGTCGGAGTCGGGGGTGCCGACCGCGTCCGCGTCCGAGCACTCGGCGGCGCAGGCGAGGTCGGCCAGGCGGTGGCGGCCGACCGGGCCGGTCCACAGGTGCGACCACGGTGAGGTGGCCCGTTCGGCCAGGGCCGCCCAGTGCTCCGGTTCGAACCCGCCGACCTGGGAGCGGGTGCCCTCCCGGGTGAGTTCCTCGGGAGTGTCGGGCGCGGTCGAGCGGACGGTGCGCACGGTGAGGCCCTCGGCCCGCAGGCGCTGGACCCCGGGCATGCGCGCGGCGGTGTCGGGGACGACCACCTCGGCGGGGCGCAGGCGTGAGCCGAGGAGGTCGGCGGCGAGACGTTCGGCCTCGGCCTCGGAGGCCGGGTCCGCCAGGACGGCGACCCCCCTGCCGCTCAGCGGGAGTTCGGTGCCGGGGGTGCCCGACGCGAAGTCGAGACCCTCCAGGAGGGCGGCCAGCCGGACGGGGGCCGCCTCGTCGAGGAACACCTGGCGCAGCATGGCCCGCACCTCGCGGGGCGTGGGTGGCTCCGCGCGCAGCCGTGGCACGGTGACAGCGAGGTCCTCGGTGTCGGGCGCGGGCACGGCCGGGTGCGAGACCACCCGGGTGCCACAGGCCCAGGCGCGGCGGCGCAGGCGCAGGTCGCCGTGGCCGGACTCGGGGATCACGGCGACGTTGGCCGCGCGCAGGGCGTCGGGCAGGTCCGGGGAGTCGGCGTCCACCACACCCGCGCCGAGGTCCACCAGGACGTCGGGGACCGGCTGGTCCGGGGAGGTGCGGACGAAGACGGCCTCGGGTCCGGAGACGAGTTCGGCGGCCACCGGGTTGAACTGGTGCAGCGGCACCCCGGCGTCGCCCTTGTGCACGCGGTCGAAGCCGAGCTGGCGCAGGGCGGGCGGGGCCGGTGCGTCGTCGAGCAGGACCGTGGGGATACCGCGTGCGGCCGCGGACTCCAGCACCCAGTGCAGGGCGCGGGTGCGGTCGACGGCGGCGGGGTCGCCCACGTGGGCCCAGGGAGAGCCGGGCGCGGCGGCGGAGGACGACACCAGGAGCAGGTCGACGTCGACCGCGTCCATGACGATCTGGGCGTCGTGCGGGCGCAGCGGCACCGTGCGGAGGTAGGGGTCCACGGCCTTCTCCACGGCCGGGCCGAGGACGGTGGCGACCACCAGCAGGTCCTCGCGGCCTCCGCTCAGACCGGTGAGGAGGCGGGCCTCCTGACGGTCGGCGTCGAAGGAGCGGACCGGCTCGACTCCGCGCCGCTGGGCGTGGTTGGTGGCGCCGCTGCGGCGCCACAGCCGGTAGAGGTCGCGCGGGAGCCTGACCAGGGAGCGGCCGGGCCGTTTGGCGGCGGCGGTGAGTGCGCGACCCACCTGGAGGGAGGTCGACCCCTCGAGCGAGGCCAGGCGGGCCTGGGCCTCCTGGAGCTGGGCCTCGCGCTCGGCCAGGGCTTGCCGAAGCTGTTCGGTCTGGCTCTGTTCACGCCGTTTCACGGTCTGCCACCTTGTGCTCGGTTCGGGAAACCTCGGGTCGGGACACCGGGGTGTCCGTGGTGTGGTCCGGGTGCCGGGGGGCGCCCGCGCGGAGGGGGGACACGGCCGCTCACCGCGACCACTGGGTGAGGACGGAGGCGATGCGCTCGCCCGAGCGGCCGTCCCACAGCGGTGGCACGTCACCGAACCGTTCCTCGGTCCGTCCGTCCAGGACCTTGCCGAGGGCCTGGAGGAGCTCGGCCTCCGTGACCAGCTGGTTGGTGCCGTGGGTGATGGTGATCGGGCGTTCCGTGTTGGGTCGCAGGGTCAGGCAGGGGACCCCGAGGATCGTGGTCTCCTCCTGGACGCCTCCGGAGTCGGTGACCACGGCGGCGGCGCCCCGGGTGAGGGCGACGAAGTCGAGGTATCCGAGCGGTTCGAGCAGGCGCACGCGCGGGTGGTCGCCCAGCCCGGCGCGGTCGAAGGCGGCCTTGCCGCGGGGGTGCACCGGCATGACCACGTCGGTGCGGTCCGCGATCTCGTGCAGCCGCTCGGTGAGGAGGGCGACGTTGGCCGGGTCGTCCACGTTCGCGGGCCGGTGCAGGGTCGCGGCCACGTACCGTTCGGGCAGGTCGAGTCGGGCGCGCAGGGCGTCGGCGTCGAAGCGGTCGAGGTTGCCCAGGAGCGTGTCGATCATCGGGTTGCCGACGAGGTGGACACGGTCCGGGGAGATGCCCTCGGTGGCCAGGTGACCGACGGCTTCGGGGCTGGTCGCGAAGAGGAGGTCGCTGAGCTGGTCGGTGACCCGCCGGTTGATCTCCTCGGGCATGGTGTTGTCGAAGGAGCGCAGGCCCGCCTCGACGTGCGCGACGGGGACGCCGAGCTTGGCGGCGACCAGGGCGGCGGCGACGGTGGAGTTCACGTCGCCGTAGACCACGACCATCCCGGGCGTGTTCGCGGTGAACTCGCGCTCCAGGCCGACCATGAGCGCGGCGGTCTGGGAGGCGTGCGAACCGGAGCCGACCCCGAGGTCGACGTCCGGCGTGGGCAGGCCGAGGTCCCGGAAGAAGACGGCGGACATGCGGTCGTCGTAGTGCTGACCGGTGTGCAGGACCGTCTGGTGCGCGCCCCGCCCGCGCAGGGCGGAGACGACCGGAGCGGCCTTCACGAAGTTGGGGCGGGCCCCGACCACGTGCACGATCCCGGTGTCCTGGCTGCCAAGAGGCGCACTCGTTGCCACGGCTGTTTCCTTCTGCTTCTGGTGGGGGTGTCTGCTGTGCTGGTGTGGGCCGGGGTCCGGCCGGGCGGTCGGTGCGCACGGCCCGGGTGACGGAGTTCTTTGCCCCAGCCGTCCCGTCCGTGTCGCCGTGTTGTCACCATCCGGCCACGTCCACGTGGTTGTGTGACTGACCGTGCATGACTCCCAGATTTCCGAACCCCGTGTTCCGCGTTCGCGCGTCCTCTGGCCGAGGGCGGTGACCTTCACCGCGTCGCTGGCCTGGCACCACCTGCGTTCCGATCCGGCCCGCCTGCCGCTGCTGGCGCTGCGGCTGATGCCCGGCCCGGTACGGACCTCGGCGCGTGCCGTGTCCGCCCGTTCGGGCGCGCTGCCGCGTGCCTACTCCCTGTGGGACCAGGGACGGCGCGAGGAGGCACGCGAGGTGCTGCTGTCCGCCGCCACGAACGCCTCGCCCCGCAGGGTGGGGCGCCTGGTCGCGGCCGCCCTCGCCGCCGGTGACGCCGACACAGCTCGTGACCTGGCCGAACGTCTTCCCCCGGGGCCGCACAGGACCTCGGCGGAGTACCGGACCGCCTTGGCCACGGGACGTGCCGTCCCCGCGTCCCCGTCCGTTTCGCCTGACCGTCACGGGTTCACGTTAACCCGCGGTGCGCCAACGCGGCCTGACGACACGGTGAACGCTCAGCGACCGGCCACCGGCGCGGATGACGGCGGGCGCTGGCGGGTGGCGGCCGACCCGGGGAGGCCCGGTGCGGGGATCCGGGTGCTGCATCTGGTCACCAACGCGCTTCCGCACACCAACGCGGGCTACACGCAGCGCACGCACCGGATCGCGGTGGCGCAGCGGGAGGCCGGGATGGACGTGCACGTGGCCACCCGGGCCGGGTATCCGCTGACCAAGGGGGTCCCGGATCCGCGCACGCTGGTGCGGCTGGACGGGGTGGCCTACCACCGGCTCCTGCCGTGGGCGGCGCCCCGGGACCACGTCGACGAACTGGAGTCGGGGCTGCGGCTGGCTTCGGAGTTGGTGGCGGCGGTGCGCCCGGACGTGCTGCACGCGGCCAGCAACCACCACAACGCGCGGCTCGCCCTGGAGCTGGGACGCCGGTTCGGGTTGCCGGTGGTCTACGAGGTCCGGGGGTTCCTGGAGGAGTCCTGGCTGTCCCGGGACACGTCACGCAGTGTGGACGACGCCTTCTACCAGGCCGAACGCGCCAGCGAGACGGAGTGCATGCTCGCCGCCGACCTCGTGGTGACGCTCGGGGAGACCATGCGGGCCGACATCGAGGCGCGCGGGGTGCCCCGGGAGCGTCTGCTGGTGGTCCCCAACGCCGTGGACGAGTCGTTCCTGGAGCCGCTGCCGTCGGGTGCGGAGGTCCGCCGCGGGCTGGGGATCGGGCCGGACGAGTTCGTGGTGGGCACCACCACGAGCTGCTTCGGCTACGAGGGGCTGGACGTGCTTCTGGACGCGGTCGCGGTCATGCGTGATCGGGGCGAACGGGCCCACGCCCTGGTGGTCGGTGACGGGCCGGATCTGGCCACGCTGCGTGACCGCGCCCGGCGGCTCGGGCTGGAGGGCGCGGCGCACTTCCCGGGGCGGGTCCCCGCCGACCGGGTCCGCCATCACCACGCCGCGCTGGACGTCTTCGCCGTGCCACGACTTGATGAACGCGTGTGCCGCTTGGTGACACCGCTGAAGCCGGTGGAGGCCATGGCTGGTGGGCTTCCTGTTGTCGCGAGTGATCTTCCCGCACTGCGAGAGATCGTGGAACCGGGGGTGTCCGGTGAGTTAATTCCGGCGGGCGAATCGGCACGTCTAGCTGATGTCCTCACAAATCTCGCCTACAGTCATCCAAAGCGGACGTCCTACGGTCAAGCTGGTCAGAAGCGTGTCGGAGCCAACCGAACGTGGACCGAGGCCGCATACCGCTACAGCCAGGCGTATCGGGTTCTTATTCGAAAAATGTCCGAACCAGGACAGATCCCGTAACCGGGGACGACGTCTACCTACACTCGGACGTCCAGCACTCCGAATGGTGGATCCATGGCAGTCCTCGACTATTTGCGCCCGTTCACGAAATGAATGCGAGTGTGACCGCGAAGTGGATGCCGCAGCCTCCAACCCAGTCCCTGTCCCCGAGCAGAGCTCCGGTTCGGCCAGCGACCTCGTCGTCCTCGGCCTCGGTTACGTCGGTCTCCCGTTGGCGGCTGAGGCCGTCTCGGCGGGACTGAGGGTGACCGGATTCGACGTGAGCACGAGAGTGGTCGACGGTCTCAACGAGTCCGTGTCGCACATCGACGACCTGTCGACGGACGACGTCGCCTCGATGCTGGCCAGAGGGTTCAGCGCGACCACCGACCCCGCGTGCCTCGCCACGGCCCGCACCATCGTCATCTGCGTACCGACGCCGCTCTCCCCGGAGGGCGGCCCGGACCTGGGCGCGGTCACCTCGGCCTCCAGGGCCATCGCCGCGCACCTGTCCCCGGGCACCCTGGTGATCCTGGAGTCCACGACCTACCCGGGCACCACCGAGGAGGTCGTCCGGCCGCTCCTGGAGGAGTCCGGCCTCGTCGCCGGTGCCGACTTCCACCTGGCCTTCTCGCCCGAGCGCATCGACCCGGGCAACCCGACCTTCGGCGTCGCCAACACCCCGAAGGTGGTCGGCGGCCTGACCGAGGAGTGCGGCGAGGCGGCCGCGGCGTTCTACGGGAACTTCGTGAACACCGTGGTCCGGGCGCGCGGCACCCGCGAGGCGGAGATGGCCAAGCTCCTGGAGAACACCTACCGGCACGTGAACATCGCGCTGGTGAACGAGATGGCCGTCTTCTGCCAGGAGCTCGGCATCGACCTGTGGGACTCGATCTCGGCGGCCGCCACCAAGCCGTTCGGCTTCCAGGCGTTCTACCCGGGTCCGGGCGTGGGTGGCCACTGCATCCCCATCGACCCGAACTACCTCTCCTACAAGGTCAAGACGCTCGGCTACCCGTTCCGGTTCGTCGAGCTGGCCCAGGAGATCAACGGCCGGATGCCCGCGTACGTGACCCAGCGCGCGCAGGAACTGCTCAACGAGTCCGGCCTGGCGCTCTCCAGGTCCAAGGTCCTGCTGCTGGGCGTCACCTACAAGGCCGACATCGCGGACCAGCGCGAGTCGCCCGCGCGTCCGGTGGCCCGCAAGCTGGCGGCCAAGGGCGCCACGCTCACCTACCACGACCCGCACGTGGACTCCTGGCAGGTGGACGGGGTGGACGTCCCGCGCTCCACCGACCTGGAGCGGGCGATGGCCGAGGCCGACCTGACCGTCCTGCTCACGGACCACGCCGACTACCGGCCCAAGCTGCTCACCGAGTACGCGCGGCTGCTGCTGGACACCCGCGGTGTCCTGCGGCGCTCCGACCCGGACGCCGAGGCCGTGGCCGAGGTTCCCTCACAGGCGCGCCGTCGCGTGCAGCGTGAGGGTGTCCAGGTCCTCTGAACGGCCCGGTAGACCCGGGACCACCAAGGCACGTCGCTTCGGACGCCATCGCGCGTTCGGCGGCGTGCCTTCGTGCGTTCACCGTGACCCAGCCAAGGGTTCACCGGATGCACCCCACGCGTCCACTCGGCTTTCCTCGGGCGGTTTCCGCAGGTGAATAGCGTGTCGCACAGCTGATACCGCACCCTCACAGCGGATCATCGTAATACGGACAAGTCGTACCAACTGGTGACATACGTAGGTGATCTCGATGCACGCGCTTGTGGCCACGATTGTGCACCACCCCGAGGACGCCCGGATCCTGCACCGACAGATCCGCGCCCTCGTGGACGCCGGACACACCGTGACGTACGTCGCCCCGTTCCGGGAGTGCGGAGTGACCCCTTGGGACCAGGTGCGTTCCGTGGACGTCCCCCGCGCCTCGGGCCGTGACCGACTGTCCTCTCTGAGGGCCGCCCGGGCCGCGCTGGCACGCCTGGCTCCGCAGGCCGACCTCCTGCTCTTCCACGACCCCGAGCTGCTGTTGGCCCTGCCGTCCAAGCGCCCGGTGACGGTGTGGGACGTGCACGAGGACACCCCCGCCGCGCTCCTCACCAAGTCCTGGATCCCGGAGCGGCTCCGCAGACCGCTCGGCTCCGTCGTGCGCGGTTTCGAGCGCCGCGCGGAGCGCAGGATGCGCCTGCTGCTGGCCGAGGAGGGGTACCGGCCCCGCTTCCGGGGCGCCCATCCGGTGGTTCCCAACACCACCGAGGTCCCCGACACCCCGCTCCGGCCGCCCGGCGACGACCGGGTCGTCTACCTGGGCCAGCTCTCCAGGGCCCGGGGCGCCCACGACCTGATCGAGATGGGCCGACGGCTGCGCGACCACGGGGTGCGCCTGGAGGTCATCGGCGGCGCCGACCACGAGATCCGGCCGCTGCTGCGGGACGCCCACCAGGAGAACGCGCTGCACTGGTACGGGTTCGTGCCCAACGACCGGGCGCTGCGCATGGCCGCGGGTGCCCTGGCCGGGATCAGCCTGCTGCACGACACCGACAACTACCGGCACTCCCTGCCCACCAAGGTCGTGGAGTACATGGCCCACGGGCTGCCGGTGGTCACCTCACCGAACCCGATGGCGCGGGCCCTGGTGACCCAGCGCCCGGAGGGCCCCGCGGGTCTGGTGGTCCCGTTCGAGGACCCGTCCGCCGCCGTCCGCGCGGTGCTGGAGCTCCGCGACGACCCGGGCCAGCGTGAGCAGTTCGCACGTACCGGTCACCGGATCGCGCGGACCTCGTTCCACTGGCCGGTACAGGCGCGCATGTTCGTCAAGCAGCTGGAGGAGTGGGTCACCGAGGCCAACGGGCCGAGGCCGACGATACCGCGCCAGCGCGTGCCGCGACCGAGCGGTCGGCGGCCGAGCGGTCGACGTCCGGCGCCGCTCGTGGAGTGAGTGAGCTCACCAATGGTTCTCTGTTGAAATATCTTCCTGGCAAACCAGGTTGTGCCCGGTAGCCGGCCCCCAGCGGCATGCCCTGAACCGCACGAGCACAGCTGAGGTTTCCCTATGAGTGACGCCCTCGTTCTGGCCAAGGACGCGCAGGACCTTCTGTTCCGCAGCGCGCGCACCGCCAACACCTTCACCGACGAACCGGTGACCGACGAGCAGCTGCGCGCCATCTACGACCTGGTCAAGTACGGCCCCACGGCGATGAACAACCAGCCGCTCCGGGTCACCGCCGTCCGCTCGCCAGAGGCCCGCGAGCGCCTCGTCAGGCACATGGCCGGGAACAACGCCCCCAAGACCGCCACGGCCCCGCTGGCCCTGGTGCTGTCGGCCGACAGCTCCTTCCACGAGCACTTCCCCACGACCTTCCCCGTCCTCCCGGACGCCCGTGAGAACTTCTCCGGTATGCCGGTCGAGGCCCGTGAGGACATGGCCATGCGGAACGCGTTCCTCCAGGTCGCCTACCTGATCGTCGGTGTGCGCGCCGCCGGTCTGGCCGCCGGGCCGATGACCGGCTTCGACGCCGAGGGCCTGCGCGAGGACCTCTTCGGCGCGGACTCCACCCAGACCCCGCTGGTCGTCATGAACATCGGTCGCCCCGGCCCCGACGCGTGGTTCGACCGTCTCCCCCGCCTCGACTACGAGGCCGCAGTCACCGAGATCTGATCCTCGGTGAGGGAAAGGGGGCGGGGTGCCCACACACGGCACCCCGCCCCTTCGTCATTCCGCGGGCGGCACGGGCCCGAGCACCAGCATGCACACGTCATCGTCGCAGGCGTGCCCGCGCAGCGCCGAGGCCAGCAGCCGGTCCGCGGCCTCCTCGGCCCCCCGGGAGCGTCGCGACGCGTCCCCGAAGCACGCCCGCAGCCGGGCGATCCCGGTGTCGATGGGCTCGCCCCGCCGCTCGACCAGACCATCGGTGTACAGCAGCAGGGCGCCTCCCGGGGGGACCTCCACGCGGTTGTCCGTGAAGGTGAGGTCGATGGGCAGGCCCAGCATTCCGCCCGAGTCCGCCTCGACCGGAGCCGCCTCCCCCGAAGCGTCGCGCAGCAGCGGTGGCGGGTGCCCCGCCGACGCCAGTGTCACGTGGGGGTCGCCCGGACGGAAGCGGACGATGACCGCCGTGGCGAACAGGTCCGGCTCCAACCGGTCCAGCAGGCGGTGCAGGAGCCCCAGGAGAGCGGCCGGGCTCCGCTCGTGGACCGAGTAGGCGCGCAGGGCCGTCCTCAGCTGGCCCATGGTGACCGCCGCGTGGATACCGTGACCGGTGACGTCACCGACCACCCCGACGTACTCGCCGTCCTCGACCGGGAAGACGTCGTACCAGTCGCCCCCCACGTTCATTCCGTCCTCGGCGGGCAGGTACCGCGCGGTCAGCTCCATCCCCGGCAGCCGGGGGAGCCGGGTCAGCATGGCGCGTTGGAGCGCCGCCGCGGTGTCCCGCTCGTGCTCGAAGCGCTGGGCGTTGTCCATCGCCGTGGCCACCCGCCGCGCCAGCTCCCCGAGCATGACGTCGTCGTCGGGGACGGCTCCGTCGGTCCGGTGCAGGACCATGGCGCCCAGCGAGCGGGACGCGAGGAGGAACGGGAAGGCGGTACCGACCAGGCCCTCGGGTGTCGCCTCGCCGCGCACGGGACGCCGCTCCGCGACCGCACGGACCGCGGCGTCCGGGGGCGCGCCGCTCCCGGACCCCTCCAGGGGCACCAGCGAGCCCTCCTCGACCACCCACAGGTCCACGGCGGACGCGTGGACGGGGATCAGCAGCTTCTCCAGACGCCCGTAGATCTCCGAGCGTTGGAGGGTGGCCATGAGCTGCGCGCTCGCTGCGGACAGGAAGGTGAGCCGGTTCCGCGCCGTCTCGGCCTCGTCCCTGGCGGCCCGCTCCGCCCGCAGCAGTCTGCGCTGTTCGTCGCTGGCCTGGGCGAGTTCGGCGTGCAGGGCCAGCACACCCAGGTTGGTCTCCTCCAGTTCCCGCTGGTGGGAGTCGAGTTCCCGGGCCCGCTGAGTCGCCAGCCCCGACAGCCTCCTCTGGTGCCGGTCGTCGTCCAACTGCTGCGCGACCAGCAGTTCGACCTCGGACTCGGGTGGTTCGAGGGCGGTGTCCGGCAGGGGACCGTCCAGGACCAGGGTGCGGGACCAGGCTCCGTCCGGCTCCGTACCGTCCCCGAGCACACTGGCCCGTAGTTCACGGAGGTCCCCCGACGCCTCCAGCCGCACGACGGCGGCCCGGCCCGCGCCGACCCGGTCCAGGGCGTGTTCGGTGGTGGCGGACAGGAGGTCCGCGCCCCTCTCCTTGACGTCACCGTCCGCGCGCAGGACGTGCCCGACCCGGGCACGGGCCAGCGCCACGTCGACGGCCGAGCGCACGTGCTCGTTCAGGAGACGGTGTCTCATGTCCTCACCCCCTGGAGGCGTCCGGTGTGCCGTACGACGGCGACGGCGGTGTCGTCCCGCAGGGGGCGGGCGGCACTGCCCGCGTCCCGGAACACCCGTGCGGCGATCAGCGCGGCGTCCAGGTCGGCCAGGCGTTCGATCCCCTCCGGAGACCACCGGCTGGGCAGCCCGTCGGTGCAGAGCACCAGGAGGTCGCCCGGGTGCCACTCCCGGTGCAGCGGCACCGGCGTGCGCAGGCCGAAGGCTCCGACGATCCCGGGGCGGGACAGGAGCGTCTCCCAACCGCCGCGGCTGTACAGCCGCGCACCGATGTTGCCCACCCCGCAGAAGCTGAGCCGGTGCGCCGACTCGTCGATGTCGGCCACGGCCACGGCCGCGCCACGGCTCGACCTCAGCTCCGAGTGCAGGAACCGCAGGAGGTCCTCGGGTCTGTCACCCGCCCTGCTCCGCACCGTCCGGGCGGCCAGGTCGCTGGCCTCGGCCGCCGCCGGGCCGTGCCCGAGGCCGTCCGCCAGCATGACGGTCCGGTGACCCGAGGCGCTGCGGAAGGCGAGGCCGTCGCCGGACTCGGGCGCGCCTCCCAGCGGCAGGTGCAGTCCCCCGGTCACGGCGCCCGAGGCGAAGGCCTCACGGGCCCCCTGCGGTGCGATCCGGGCGAGGGCCAGGGTGCCCTGCCCGGGGACGCTGTCCACCGCGAAGTAGTCGCAGGCCCGGAGGCACGCGCCCAGACCGGTGCCGAGAGAGCTCCCCGTGGTGAAGCCGTCGGTCATGGCCCGCCGCACGTCACGGATGCCCGGCCCGTGGTCGAGGGCGAGGATCTGGAGGGCCCGGGCGTTGCCCCACGGGTCACGGGAGATCTCGGCGACGAGTCTGCCCCCGCCCGCGTACTTGACCGCGTTGGTGGCCAGTTCGGTCGCCACCAGGGCGGCGTCCCCGGCGCGTTCGGGGTCCAGCCCCGAGGCGGCGGCCGCCGCCTCGGCCGCCTCGCGCGCCCGGCGGACCAGCGTGGAGTCGCTGACCGTCACGTCCCAGACCCTGGTCATCGGCGTCCGTTGAGCGGCGGGCCCGACCACAGGGTGGCGGTGACGGCGGTGCCCTCTCCCGGTGTGGTCTCGACCTCGAAGTCGTCGACCAGCCGCTTGGAACCGCTCAGCCCCATGCCGAGGCCGCCCGCCGTCGAGTACCCGTCACGCAGGGCGAGGGCGATGTCGGGGATGCCGGGTCCCTCGTCGGAGAAGACCAGGGTGATGCCGGTCCGACCGTCGCCGTCGGTGGAGAGTTCCACGGTCACGCTCCCGCCCCCGCCGTGGATCAGGGTGTTGCGGGCCAGTTCGCTGGCGGCGGTGACGAGCTTGGTCTGCTGGACGAGGCCGAACCCCTGCTCCTGGGAGAGGCCGCGCACGCGCTGGCGCACCGTCATGAGGTCCGCGTCGTTGCGGACCGGCAGACGGAAGGAGGTGCGCTCGTCGGTGCTCACGTCTCGTTCCAGTCCGTGCCCCTGGCGGCCGTCCGTGGTGCGGTGTCGCGGATCTCGATCCCGAAGCGGGCCGCCGCTTCCGAGACCGTCCGGGCGGTGTCGAGCCCGGGCAGCGCGAGACCGAGTTCGACCAGGGTGATGGCGACGCTCGGGCGCATACCCACGAGCACCGCCTGGGCGGCGAGGAGCCGGGCTCCCGCGGCCAGTTCCGCCAGGACCCGGGCGAGGAAGGAGTCGACCATGTCGAGTCCGCTGATGTCGATGATGACCCCCCGGGCCCCCGTCGAGGCGACGGCGCGGGTCACGTCCGTCCGCAGGTCGACGGCGGCGTGGTCGAGGAGTTCTCCCTGGATACTGATGAGCAGGATGCCACCCAGGTCCAGGACGGGGACGGGGGATGCTCCAGGCTGCACGGGCGGGTCCGATCGGTGAGTCAGGCGCGGGGCGGGAGCCCCTGGACGTTCGTGTTCTGCCGTTCCAACGCGAGTTCCAGCGCGTCCGCGAGGGTGGCCCGGGTGGTGACCGGGCCGAGGTCGAGTCCGAGCTGGACGATGGTCTGCGCGATGGCGGGCCGGATACCAGAGATCACGCAGTCGGCCCCCATGAGGCGGGCGGAGGCGACGGTCTTCATGAGGTGCTGGGCGACGAGCGAGTCGACCGTGGGCACACCGGTGATGTCGAGGATGGCCATGTTCGCGTTGTGTTCGACGATGGCCTCCAGGAGGTTCTCCATGACGACCTGGCTGCGCGCGCTGTCGAGCATGCCGATCAGCGGAACGGCCACCAGGCGGTCCCAGAGCTTGATCACCGGGGTGCCCATCTCCATCAGCTGCTGGCGCTGGCGGTCGACGATCTCCCGGTTCTCCTGGAGGGTGGTCTCGATGACGACGACCCTGAACGTGGACAGCAGCTCGGTCCACAGCAGCCGCGCGAGCAGCACCTCGCGTCCGTCGGCGTCCTCGGCCTCGCGTTCCAGGATCTCGACCGGGGCGGCCCCGAGCGCGCCGACCTCACGGTCGATCTGACCGACGGAGAGCCCGGACCGGCTCCGGGAGGCGCTCATCGCCGCCAACTGTTGCCGGATCGTTCCGAAACCGGGGGCCTCGATGTCGTCGACCCGTCCGGTCTCCGCCACCTGGGCCAGGGATTCGAGCACCGAGTGGCAGGCCTCCACGGCCTCGTCCCGGGTGACGGTGAAGACCGCCTGGAACAGCGGCAGGTCCGCCCAGCGCTGGGCGATCTGCTCGCTCCTGTCCCGCAGGACACGGGCCACGGTCCGCGGCGCGTTCCCCGTCGGGGAGTCGTCGGTCATGTCGTTTCCGTCCTCGATCGTTTGTCGCCCGACAACTGTCTACCAGAATGTCCCGGCCGGGGTCGGTTTCCTGCACCGTTTCCGGCGCCGTCCGCCCGTCGGAGCTCAGTCCTTGCCGCGCCAGTCCAGGCACACCACCAGTGCGTCGTCCTCGCTTCTCTCCGCTCGACGGTATCCGCTGAGATGGCGCAGAATCTCCTGGGGGACCGAGGCTGCGGGCAACAGCCGCGTCGCGAGGATGGAGCGGGCCAGCGAACGGTGGCCGAAGGTCTCGCGGCCGCGCCCCGACGCGTCGAAGACCCCGTCACTGACGAAGACCAGCCGGTCTCCCGGCTGGACGGTGAAACGCTGGGTCGTGTAGACGGTGTCCTCCGCCATGCCCAGCGGCATCTGGGCGTCGAACGGGAAGTGCGCCACCGCGTCGTCCCGCAGCAGGTACAGGCGCGGGGACCCCGCGTCGACGACCTCGACCTCCCCCGTGGCCTGGTCGAAGGAGAGCAGCAGCAGGTCCAGGTAGAGCTCTCCCTGGTGCTGCGCGAAGACGGCCTTGTCGGCGAGTGCGACCTGGTCGGCCAACGGCACCCCGGCCCGGCGCGCGTTGCGCAGGGCGTTCACCGCGAGGCTGGTGAGCAGGGACGCCTCGATGCCCTCCCCCATGCCGTTGGTGACGCCGAGCAGCAGGCGCTCTCCCCCGGCCGACCAGTCGAAGTTGTCGCCCCGAATGGAGTAGGCGGGCTCCAGCTGGGCTCCCAGCGCGTACTCCGGGCACTCGTAGGCCCGTCCCGCCAGGAGGTCCCACTGGATCTCCGCCGCCAGGGTGAGTCGGCCCCGGCGCCGTAGGACGCGGTAGTGGTCGGTGTCCCTCTCCGCGACGAGCAGTTCGTGCCCCAGGGCGCGGGCGACGCGCTCCAGTTCCCTGATCGACTCCGGGGTCGGCTCGGGGGTGGGCAGCTCGACCACGAGCACCCCCGTGCGGTCACCCCGGAGGGTCACGGGGAGGCGCACCACGGAGCGACCGGCACCGGGGAAACCCTCGACCATGGGTTCCTGGGAGCCGAAGACCCTCCCCTCGATGCTGTTGAAGAGCGAGAGCCAGCGCGGCTCCTCCCCCGGATCGGTGACGTGGCACAGGGACGTCATCCCGTAGTCGGCCAGCAGCAGGTTCGCCGCCAGCGCCTCGAAGTTCTCGGTCAGGGCCGCGCGCAACGCGGTCAGCAGACCGTCGGGCCTGGCCTGCTGGAGGGCCCGTACGACTGCCTCGTAACCGTTCAAAGTCGTCAACCTGTGTTTTCTGTCAGGGGGAGTAGACGTCCCCCGCCCGATCTGCGGGAGGGGACGGCGATCGGGCACGGAACCGGGCGTTCCGTTATGGTCTTGGAGATACCCGGCCGCCGACCAGGGCACGGGTCCTACTCACAACCGCGAGTGGTGAGGCTGGAAAGTGAGCGCTGAATCGCAGGAAAAGGCACATGACGCCACCCGGGCCGCCTCGGAGGCGACCGAACTGATGGAGGTGCTGTGGGGCCGTGGGCGCGAGTTGGCGACAGCGCCGGTCTCAGCGTCCCAACTCAAGGTCCTGTTCATCCTCGACGGCGAGGACGGCGTGAACCTGCGGACCATCACCGATCGTCTGGGCTCCACCCCTCCGTCCGTCAGCAGACTGTGTGACCGCCTGGAGGCGGTCGGCTTCGTACACAGGACCTCCAGCCCCAACAGCCGTCGTGAGCTGCGGGTCTGGCTGACCGAGAGCGGGCGCTCGTTCATGCGGGACCTTCGCGCCCGGAGGGAGCGTGAGCTCCACACCGTGATCGCCCGTATGCCCCCGAGGAAACGGGCGATGCTGCTGGAGGGTCTCGCCGCCTTCCAGGAGTCGGCGAGCCGGGTCGACGGTGACACCGGAGAGGCCGAGCACGAGCGACGGGGATTCCGCACGGCGTGAACCGCCGCCGTCCGGCGCCCCTCCCACCGCAAAACAATGCCCACATCGTCAACTATTGTCAAGAAGCAACAGTCTGGCCGGCCTCCGGTGATGACCGGGTGCACGGGCCCGCACACGAACGCTCCCCAGGAGTGGGACCGAGTAGGTCGGTCCGGCTCCTGGGGAGCGATCCACGGGGCGGGCACCGTGCGCGCCGACGCCCCGAACCCCTGTGTCCGTTGGCCTCGGCCCGCGCGCGGGCCGAAGCCAACCGTCAGATGACCGGGGGACGACCGGCGCGGGTCATCCGCCAGGCGGTGCGCCAGCTGATCGGCGTACGCCGCCCCGCGTCCTCGCGCCAGCCCTCACGGAAACCGGAGAACCACGACCTCAGGGCCTCGCGGTCGCGCTCGCGTAGGACGGTCAGCCCCACCCAGGTGCCCAGGTAGGCGAAGGCCAGGGGCCACGGCAGGTTGCGGCGGGCCAGCCACACCCGGTTCCGGGCGTTGAGCCGGTAGAAGTTCTCGTGCCGCGTCGGCGCCACCGCCGGGTGGTACATCACGGCGTCGGCGTCGTACTCGATCGTGTACCCGGCGTCCATGATCCGCCAGGCGAGGTCGGTCTCCTCGTGGGCGTAGAAGAACTCGCCGGGCAGGCCGCCGCCCTCGTCGAAGGCGGTGCGCCGCACGGCGCTCGCCCCGCCGAGGAACGTGGTCACCACGCTCGACTTACGGGAGTCGCCCACGCGCAGCCGGGGCACGTGACGGCGCTGGTCGGGGCCGCCGTCCGGGTCCGCGATCCGGAACGACAGCGCGCCCAGCGCGGGATCGGCCGCGAACCGCTCGCGCACGTGCCGGGCCAGGTCCATGGACCGGTACCAGCCGTCGTCGTCCAGGAACAGGACCACGTCGCCGCTGGTCGCCCGCACGCCCTCGTTACGTCCGGCGGGGATGCCCACGTTCTCCGGGAGCCGCACGGTGGTGACGCCCTCGGGCAGCTCGGGCAGGTCGGCGCCGTTGCCGACGACGACCACCTCGACGTCGGCGTCCTGCTGCTCGAACACGCTCGTGATCGCGCGCCGCAGCTCGGCCGGGCGGTTGCCCATGGTGAGCAGGACGCAGGACAGTGTGGGCTTTCCAGGCACCTGGGAACTGCTCCGTTCGGCTCTGGGCGCACGGTTGTCGTGCGCCGTGGGCGCGCCGGAGCCTTGCGATGGAGGGATCACGGGTGTGGCCATGGTTGCGACCGTTCAGTGGACGTCGTGCGGCTGACAGGTGGACACATGTCAACGTTCGCAGAAACAGACTAACGAAAGAATAAAAGCGACGTGTACGGAGCCGCGGACGGGGTAGCGTCCACGGCTCCGCCAGTGACGTCGAACGTGGGTGCTCCCGCTACTCCAGGCGGCGGGAGGCGAGCACGCTCACGAAGTGCGCGAAACTCATCAGCACCGCGACGGCGGCACAGGCCACCACCAGCACGCGGGTCGCCAGCAGGTCCCCGAGGAGGAGGTCGGCCACGGCCGCCACCACCACGATCAGGGACAGCTCCACCGCCTGGATCAGGCGGTGGACCTTCAGCGCCGAGGCCAGGCGGCGAGCCAGGCTCAGCCCCGAGGACTTCGGCCGCATGGCCTCCTCGGTGATGTTCTCCGGCAGCCCGGCCTTGGCCCGGGCCACCACCACGTTGTCGGTCTCGGCCTTGATCAGGACGACCCCCAGCGCGGCGGTCATGCCCAGGATCACCCAGCCGCCCGACTCGAACTCGCCCTGCGCACGGATGCCCAGGCCGACGAGCAGGGCCACCTCGGACACGTAGTGCCCGATGCGGTCCAGGTAGATCCCGGCCACGCTGGTGCGGCCCGTGTACCGGGCCACCTCGCCGTCGGAGCAGTCCAGCAGGAGGTAGACCTGCACGAACACGGCGGCGAGGACCGCCGACCACAGACCGCCGAAGGCCACGATCACACCGGCGAGCACACCGAACACCATCATCAGGTACGTGATGGGGTTCGGTGGCACGCGCAGCCGCACGAAGAGGGTCGACAGGTACGGGGAGACGTCCCTCATGTAGAGACGGCCCGCCCAGTGCTCCTCGTTGACGCGCTCCTTGATCCCCGCGGGCTGGCCGCCCGCGCGGACCTCAGCGACCGACGGCTTCGACATAGTCCGCGACACTCCGCCCGATCTCGTCCTCGGAGAGGTTCAGGTGTTCAAGGATGGTGAACCGGCCCGGGCGGGTGCCCGGGGCGTGGGCCACCGCACGCGCGAACGAGGCCTCGTCGAGACCCACGTCGGAGGGCACGATCGGCAGTGAGTGGCGGAGCAGGCAGTCCCTGATCTCCTCCAGCCGCGCCTGCGGCCAGTCCAGGTGCCTCACCCGCAGGTAGGACGCGAACAGCGCGCCCAGACCGGCGAGCTCGCCGTGGTTGCTGGTACCCGGGTACAGCTGGGTGACGGCGTGCAGGATCTCGTGGCAGGCGCCGCTGGCCGGACGGCTGGAACCGGCGACGGACATGGCCATCCCGGACAGCACCAGGCCCTCGGCCAGGACCTTGAGGAACCCGTCGGAGTCGATGGAGTCGGGACGGTGCAGGACCGCCTCCGCCGCCACGCGCGCGAAGGTGACCGCCATGCCGTCGACCGGCTCGCCGTTCACCTTCCCGGCCAGTTCCCAGTCCTCGATGGCCGAGATGTTGCTGACCACGTCACCGATGCCGGACCGGACCAGGTGCGAGGGGGCCGCCTGGACGTAGTCGACGTCGATCACCACGGCGATGGGCATGGTGACGCCGATGGACGGCTTGCCGCCCTCGTGCTCCAGGGAGCTGACGGGGGAGGCGATGCCGTCGTGGGCCAGGTTGGTGGCCACGGCCACCATCGGGATGCCCGCCATGGTCGCGGCGAACTTGGTGACGTCGATGGTCTTGCCGCCACCGATCCCGGCCACGGCCTCGTAGGCGCCGGAGCGCAGCTTCTTGCCCAGTTCGGTCGCGGCGTCGACGGTGCCTTCCTCGACCTGGAAGACCTCGCACTGCGGCAGGTCCAGGTCAGCGGCGATCTGCGCGCCCTGCCCCGGGCCCACGGCCACGGCGATGCGTCCCTCGGTCGCGATGCGGCGGTCGGCCAGCACGGTCCCGAGCGAGGCGATGGCTCCCCTGCGGACGTCGATCGCCAGCGGGGAGGGAAGCATTCGGGCTAGTAGTGGCACGCGATCTCCCTCGCCTTGGCCAGGTCGTCGTGGTTGTCGACCTCGACCCAGTCGACCTTGCCGATGGGGGCGACGGAGATCTTCTCGCCGCGCCGGACGAGCTCCTGGTAGCCGTCCTCGTAGTACAGCTGCGGGTCGCGCTCCCAGGTGGCCTTGAGGGCGTCGGCCAGACGCGGGGCCAGCGAACCCTCGATGAGGGTGGCGCCGATGTACTCACCGGCGGCGGTCGCGGGGTCCATGAGCTTGGTGATGGTGCTGAGGTGACCGTCCTCGTCGAGGGTCACCTTCATCTCCTCGTCGGCCAGGTTTTTCACGTTGTCCACCGCGAGGAGGAGTTCCGGTCCCCGGGCGGCCAGTAGCGTTTCCTCGACACTCACGGGGTGGACGGTGTCACCGTTCACGAGGAGGACGCCCTCGGAGAAGAACTCACGCGCGGTCCACAGGGAGTAGGCGTTGTTCCACTCCTCGGCCTTGTCGTTGTAGCTGAGGGTGAGCTTGACGCCGTGGCGCTTCTCCAGCGCCTCCTTGCGCTCCTCGACGGCCTCGGCACGGTAACCGACCACGACGACGACGTCGGTGAGCCCGGCGGCGGCCAGGTTGCGCAGCGAGATGTCCATGATGGTCGTCTCGCCGTCGACTGGAACCAGGGCCTTGGGCAGGGTGTCGGTGTAGGGACGCAGACGGCGCCCCGCGCCTGCGGCGAGAACCATTCCGAGCATGAGGGCGTGTTCCTCCTTAGTTCGAGGAGGCTCTCACGCCTCCCCGTTCGTTCCGGCGGCCGGTTGGCCCCCGTCTCCCTGGCGGGTGATCGGGTGATCCCCCAGGACGTCGGTGCCGTCGCCGCCTTCCGTCGCGGTGCCGACGCGGACGTCGGACACCGGTGTGGCGCTCCAGGTGCGCACGGCCTCGCGAACGAGCAAGATCGCCAGGTATGCGGCGAGTATGCCGTAGGCGGCGGTGAGGGCGGACAACGCGCCCCCGACCGCGATGACGAGCATGCGGCCGTCCCAGCCGAGCGCGGCGCGCCGTACCCGTTCCGACCGGCGCACACCGACCGCGGGACGAGCGACGTCGTCACGGTGGTGGCAGACGATCGTTACCAAGAGTACGAACACCAGGAGACCGGGCACACCGGACGCGAGCCCGACCACCGCCAGGTAGCTGTACTCGGTGACGCGCAGGAGCGGGGGTACGAGCCAGTCGTACCGCCCGTCGTGGGGGTGGCCCGAGGCCAGACCGGACAGTAGCAGGGCAGCGACCGGTGCGAACAGGGTAATGCCTGTCAGCCGTCCCCCGTCCGCCACGATCAGGACGAGCACGACGACGGCCCCGGCGACCGTGGTGAGCAGCGGTGGTGCGAGGCCCGGCGCCACCCTTCCGAGCAGAGCCCCCATGTGACTGTCATCACGGAGGAACCGGAGGTCGGGGACGGTCGGCAGGAACCTCTCGCGCGCGGGCGTCTCCCCCGCGCTCACGGACGGGGCTCCCGCGAGGAGGGGTCGACCAGTTCGCCGGTGATCGCGACGACGCAGCCGACCACGAGGCTGAGGAACGCGATCCGCGCGTCGAAGGCGACGGTGGCGACCGCGATGACGAGGAACCGGGTCGGCTGGCCGAAGACCATGATCCGCCGGGCCAGGTGGATCAGGGAGAGGCTCTCGGACGTCTCGGCGGGCTCCGCCCCGGCCACCGGCCGGACCCGGGTGACGGTCTCCGAGGAACCGTCCCGGGGCGGTGGCACCCTGGGACCGGGCAGCCGGAGGCCCTCAGGACGACGCTGTGAGGGCAGGGCGAGAGGATTCGGGTTCGAGGACGCGGGAGGGGCCGAGCGGGCCACCAGGAGCGCGTCACGCAGGGCCAGGGCGATCAGCGCGCCAGCAGCCCACCCCCAGGCGCTGGCGAACCCGGCGGCGGCCGCCCCGAACGCCAGGCCGACGTAGACGACGTACTCACGGAGCGGCGCCACCATGGACACCGTCCAGACGGTGAGGGCGTCCCGACGGTGGGCGCGCATCCGGGCGCGGACGGCGTCACAGCACAGGACCAGCCCGAGCAGGGCCGATCCGGCCGCCGCGCCGACGGCGTCGGCCCGGCTGAACCAGACGGCCGCGGCGACCGCCGCCACGAGACTGATCCGGGTCACCCCCGAACGGGTGACGTGCCTGCGCTCCAACATGCGCGCGGTCACCCGCGTCACTGTGCCAGTCATGTCCGTGCCCTCCCAGTATCAACTGAGAGTCACCGTCACCCACGCTCTGTGTACAATCAACCACTGACACGCGTATGGCGCCCGTCGTCCCCTCTTCGGCCTTTACGGACAGTTCCGGACACGAAAGAGCGCACCTCCGGAACAGTCCGGGATGCGCTCTTTCAGGGGTGAGTCAGGCGGCCTGTCCGCCGTCCTTGCCCTCGTTGCCGTCCTTGGGCTCCTCCGGAGCGGGGTCCACGGCCTTCTCCTCGGCCTCGACCTTCTTCTCCGCCGCCTCGGCGCGCTTCTTCTTGGCGGCGTCCTTCTTCTTGCGCTCCTCGATCTCCGCCTTGGTGTCCTCGTTGTAGGCGGCCAGGGCGGAGTCGATGTCGGTGTCCAGGGCGAGCGCGCCGCCCTTGATGTACAGACCCCGGTTGCAGAAGCGGCGCAGGTCCTTCTCGTTGTGCGAGACCAGCACCATGGTGCGCTCGTTGGCGAGCATGCGGTCGATGGCCTCGTAGCACTTGCGCTTGAAGGCCTTGTCCCCGACCGCGAGGACCTCGTCCACCAGCATGATCGGGTGCTCCAGCTGGGAGATGAGCGCGAAGCCCAGGCGCACCTTCATGCCGCTGGAGTAGTGCCGGACCGGGGTGTCGATGAACTTCGGCTTGACCTCCGCGAAGTCGACGATGTCCTCGAAGCGCTCGTCGATCTCCTTCTCGCTCATGCCGTGCAGCGAGCCGACCAGGTACACGTTCTCGCGCCCGGTCAGGTTGTCGTTGAACCCGGCGCGCAGCTCCAGCAGCGGGGCCACCTTGCCGTGCACGCTCACCTTGCCCTCGTCGGGCAGGAGCACCCCGGCGATCATCTTGAGCAGGGTCGACTTGCCGGTGCCGTTCTTGCCGACGATGCCGACGCAGTCGCCCTTGCCGATCTCGAAGGAGACGTCGCGCAGCGGCCAGAACTCGTTGCCCTCGGCGTTGGGGTCGCGCTTGTTGCCGTGGATGAACATCTCACGGAGGCTCCGCTTGCGGCGGCGGTTCACGGCGAACTTCACACCGAGGCCCTGGGCCTCGATGACCGGACCGCTGGCGACCGCGGCCTCGTAGGTGGACGCCATCACAACTCCTTCAGAACGGACATCTCCAGGCGCCGGAACGTCCAGTACCCGATGACGAGCATCAGGAGGGAACCGACCACCGCAGAGGTCAACGCGAGAGGACTGGGCGTAAGTTCCTCGAATCCGGCGAACCACACCGTACGGTGCATCTGGAAGATACCCATCAGCGGGTTCAGCTCGTAGATCGTCTTCGCCCAACCCGGGGCGCCCGATTGCAGGACCATCGTGGCCGGGAACAGGATCGCCGACCCGTAGAACAGAATCCGGGTCAGGATACGCGTCAGTCGTTCCACGTCACGGAGCAACACGTTGACCGCGGACAGGAACAGGGTCACGCCCAGCCCGAACATGAAGGTCAGCACGATCGCGAGCGGCAGCCAGAAGAGCATGCCCTCCCAGCTGAACCGGCCGCCCAGCGCGAACACGAAGATCAGCAGCACCGGCCAGGTCAGCAGGTACTCGACGAACTTGGTGCCGACGGTGGCCATGGGGAAGATCTCACGCGGGACCTTCATGGTGGTGATCAGCTTCGAGTGCGTGATCATCGCGCGCGGGGCCTCGCTGAGGATCGCCCCGAAGGTGGTCCACGGGAGGATGCCCGCGACGAGGAAGAGGATGTAGCCGCCCTGCGCCTTGGCGTCCTCGGGTATCCCGCGGTCGGCCTGGAGCACGTAACCGAAGATGAAGAAGTACACCAACGTCAGTGCGAGGGGTTCCAACATCGTCCAGGCGTATCCCAGCACGGACTGCTGGTACTTGACCTTCAGGTCGCGCCGGACCAGGAGGCCGACGACCTTCCGGTTCTCCCAGACGGCCAGCGTCCTTGACGCCACCGCCACCTCCAAGGTTTGAGATCGTCCGGATCACGATGTGCCGGACGTCGCGTCTACGAACTCGCCTGCGCGCACCGACCGTCTGCCCGGTCGGTTCCTCACCGGACCGGAAGAGGGGGCATCCGGGCGACCGGGGGAAGTCGCGCACCGCGCCCGGCTCCGCTACCGGATCAGAGGAGGTAGCGACCGGGCACGCCCAACAGGCGTCCATAGGTTACCGCTGCATGGGACAGACCGTGCCAACCACGTGCCGCGCCCGCCTCATTCGTATGGTTCGCGGACGGGCCGGCGGTCCCGTCGATCCGACGCGACCGCCGGTCACACCCCCACTCGGCCCGATCCCCCAGCAATCCCCATCACGCGCAAGGGGCCCAACAGACACCTCGCTCACCACCCCGCTGGGGCGGAACGAGCGCCGGGCGTGGACGAGGATGAGGAATCCCTCTGCGAAGGCGCCGAACACGGGCCGAAGCGAAGCGGAGGCCCGAGGAGAAAGGTTCAAGCATGCCCACACGCGTGATCGCGGCGGTCCTGGCCGGAGGGGTCGGCTCACGGATGGGTGCCCCTTCACCCAAGCAGTTGCTGCCGTTGGCGGGACGGCCGATCATCGAGCGTTCGATCGCGGCGTTCGAGGCCAGTCCCGAGGTGGACGAGATCGTCGTGCTGATGGTGGACGGGTTCGTGGACCGGGTCGAGGAGATCGTGGCCGACGCGGGTTTCACCAAGGTGTCCCGCGTCCTGCCGGGCGGGGCGACCCGGACCGACACCTCGGTCGCGGCGCTCGCGGCGATGGCGGGGGCGGCCGACTCCGACCTGGTCCTGCTGCACGACGCGGCGCGTCCGTTGGTGCGTCCGGAGACGATCGCGGCCTGTGTCGCGGCCCTCGGGTCGGCCGGGGCGGTCGGGGTGGCGGTGGCCAGCGCGGACACCGTGGTCGAGGTGGCGCCGGGGAGCGACGGCGGTGAGGTGATCGCCCGGACCCCCGACCGTTCACGGCTGCGCAGGATGCAGACGCCCCAGGGGTTCCGGCTGGGGGTGGCCCGCCGGGCCTACGAGCTGGCGACGGCCGATCCGGGGCTGGTGGCCACCGACGACTGCGGGGTGGTGCTGCGGTACCTGCCGGAGGAGGAGGTGCGGATCGTGCCGGGGGACGAGACCAACATCAAGGTGACCAACCCGGGTGACGTGGAGATCGCGGAGACACTGCTGCGCCGGGCTCGGGAGGACGCCGGTCAGGGGGCCGCGTCGTGAGCGGGGTGTTCGAGGCGACCGAGGTGATCGGCCATCGGGGCGCGGGCCGGGGTGTGGTCGGTGGTGCGCTGGAGAACACGCCCGCGTCGTTCGAGCTGGCGGCGCGTACCGGCGCGGACTGGATCGAGATCGACGTACGCCGCACGGCCGACGACCGGCTGGTGCTCTTCCACAACGCGGCGTTGGACGACGGCCGGGCGATCGTGGAGCTGACGGAGGCGCAGTGCCGGGCGGAGGGTCTGGTCGGCCTGGAGGAGGGGCTGGCCGCGATCCCGCCCGAGCTGGGGTTGGACGTGGACGTGAAGACGGTCATGGAGGACGGGGTGGACGCCGCGTCGCGGCGGACGCTCTCCCTGGTCCTGCCGTTCCTGCGCCGCGAGGCCGGGCGCCGGAGGGTGTTCGTGTGCTCTTTCGACCCCGGGCTGTTGCTGGGGGTGCGCGAGGGTGCGCCGGGGGTGGCGACGGCGTGGATGCCGTACGTGCGCAACCCTGCGGACACCGCGATCCCGGGCGCGGTGGGGCTGGGCTGTCCGATCGTGGCGGTGGACGCCCGGGCCCTCGGTCTGGCGGACGACGGTCCGAGGCCGGGGCGCCGGGCTCTGGAGTACACCGTGGAGACGGCGCACCGGGCCGGGCTGGAGTTGATCTCCTGGTGCCCGGCCCCGGTGGACGCGGCGCGGTTCGCGGCGGCCGGGATGGACGCCGTGGTCGTGGACGACGTTCCGGGCGCGGTGGCCGCCCTCGCCCGCCCCGGGGGCGCCGGGGGTGCCGGGGGTGCCGGGGGTGCCGAGTAGGGGCTCGCTCAGATCCGGTCGAGGAGTTCGGCCTTCTTCTCGCTGAACTCCTCGTCGGTGAGCAGGCCCTTGGCGTGCAGGGCTCCGAGCCGTTCGATCTGCTCGAAGATCCACGTGGTGTCCGCGCCCGTCGCCCCTGCGGCGGCGGGTGCGGGGCCGGTTCCCACCGGAGCCACCGCACCGTCGTCCGGCCGGGGGTCCCCGCCTTCGGGCAGGTCCGCGTTGAGCCGGGGGGCGCGCACGGCCTCCATGGCGTTGCGGGCCGCGTCCTTCCACCACTCCGGGTCGGCCGGGCCGGGCCGGGCGTCGCCGTCGGCGACCTCGCCGGAGCCCAGTGCGAGCCGGTCCGCGCCGCGCGCCCAGCGGTGCGCGGTGACGGTGGCCGCGAGCAGGAAGACCTGGTGGATCTCGTTGCCCTCCTCGCCCGCGCGCAGCAGGTTGAGGTCGTTCCTGGGCTTGGCCGAGGCCTCCTTGGCGCTCTGGTCCGTGACGAACCGCACGAAGCCCCAGCCCCAGTCGTCGAGGGGCGCCCACTCCACGCCCCGGATCTCCGCGAGGTCGTACTCGCGGCGCTGTTTCTTCTTCTTGTAACCGCTCGCGTAGCTGCCCGCCCAGACGAGGGTGAGGCGGTCGCCCTCCAGGCGCGCGGTGCCCTCGCAGGTCATGATGTGCAGTGGCAGGGCGGGGACCAGGCGGGTCGGGATCGCGGGGTGGGGGTCCTCCGCCTGGCTCGCGGCGAAGCGGAGCTGGTCGGCCAGGTACTCCGCGACCAGTTCGGTCTTGGCGGGGCCGGTGAGCCGGAAGGGCTGGGCCTTCTCGTCGAGCATCGCGCCGACGGCCTCGTAGGGGTCCATCCGCTCGTGCAGCCGCAGGTGCATCACCCAGCCGTTCTTGCGACCGGCTCCGGGACGGAAGTCGACCTCGCGGACGGCCGCGACGGGTACCTCCAGGGTGCCGAGGAGTCGGAGGAGCGGGCTTTTGAACCAGCCCTTCGTCTCGTAACGGATGGAGACCGACTCCCCGTCGAAGACCCAGGCCGCCTGGTCGCCACGCAACTCGTCCATCGACACCTTCTCCGGTTCTCCGCCGCCCCGCCGACCCGGGGCCGCCGCCTGAACCCTGCCTAGCAGAACGTCCGCCCCCGATCGAGGGCGGACGTCGTCCAGTTGTGGCCGATGCGGCCGCGGCGCGCCGGGCGCCACGCGAACGCGGCGGACGCGGCCGTACCCGTCAGGCGCCGCCGGAACCGCTCGCGGGCTCGCTGCTGGTGCGTGCGGTGCGGGAGTCGGCGCCGAGCCCGGGAGGGCTGGTGATGAAGCCGACGCCCCACGACATGTGCATGGTGGCGAGCGCGACCGGGATGAGCGGCCACGAGGACGCGGGCAGGCCGCGGGCGAGCGGCACCGACGCGGCGGTGATCAGGGCGAGGTAGGCCGCGGGCACCAGCAGGAGCGGCCAGAGGAACACGCCGCCGACCAGTCCGAGCACGATCCCCGCCACGGCCACCGGCGGGGCCAGGTACCGCAGGTTGATGGTGCCCTTGTGCTGGCGGGCGACCACGCGCCGCCAGCGCCCGTAGTGGAAGTACTGCTTGGCGAGCAGTCGGACGTTGCGGCGCGGACGGTAGGAGACCCGCATCCGGGGCTGGAACCAGACGGTGCCGCCGGTGGTGCGGATGCGGTGGTTCATCTCCCAGTCCTGCGCCCGCAGGAACGCCTCGTCGTAGCCGCCGACCCGCTCCAGGGCCGAACGACGGAAGACGCCGAGGTAGACGGTGTCGGCGGGGCCGCCCTCACCTCCGGTGTGGAAGCGGGCGTTGCCCACCCCCACCTTGGAGGTCATGGCGGCGGCCACGGCCCGCTCCCAGGGGGTGGTGCCCTCGGCGGCCATGATGCCGCCGACGTTGTCCGCCCCGGTCTCCTCCAGGGTCTCCACGGCCACCCGGAGGTAGTCCGAGGGCATCATCGCGTGCCCGTCGATCCGGGCGACGACGTCGTGCGTGGAGGCGCCGATGGCGGCGTTCAGCCCGGCGGGGGTCCTCCCCGTCGGGTTGTCCACCACCTTCACGCGCGGGTCGGCCGCGGCGAGGCCGTCGGCGACCTCGCGGGTGCGGTCCGAGGAGGGGCCCACACCCAGAACGACCTCCAGCTCGCCCGGGTACTCCTGGGCGAGGACGTGCTCCACCGCTGCGGCGAGGTGGCGCTCTTCGTTCAGTACGGGCATGACGACGGAGACAGGCGGCCAGGACACGGGCACTTCCCAAGGTCAAGACTGTCGGGACTGCGTGACACCGTGAGGGCTCCAGGGGCGCGGGGCCCCGGGCTCGCTCGACGGTGGCGCGGGCTCAACGGTACTGCACGCGGGCCGCCGGACGGCCGGGTCGCGGGGCGCGCGGGAGCGACGCGCGGGGAGGGAGTGTCGAGACGTTCGGGTCCCGGAGAACTCCTCCGCTGATCACGGCGTCTCACCCAAAGGGGAGAACAACACGCCGAGGGTTGACATCTCGCACCCTTCGGCCGATCGGGTGACAACCTAGATACCCAGGTACCGGATGCCTAGGACACCGTGGAACGGGTGGGACGGGGACGCCGATGAGCGACGAGGACGCCGGAAGGCAGAGGAAGCCGGGCGAGTTCCGACGGGAGCGCTCGCAGCCTCAGCCACCCGGTCGGCGGCGCTCGTCACGGTCCGGTCGGTTCACCGTCCCCGAGCCGCGTGTGCGCCGCCGTCGCAACGGCCTGGTCCTGATGAGCGTGCTCTCCGTGCTGGTCCTGCTCGCCTCGGGGACCTCGTGGGCGATCACGGGGTGGATGTCGGGGTCGCTGAACCGGTTCGACGTGTTCGGCGGGCTGGCCGACGGTGACCGGCCGGAGGAGACCGGCGGACTCACCTTCCTCGTCATCGGCTCCGACAGCCGCGACGAGATGAGCAAGGAGGACAAGAACGCGCTCAGCGTGGGGTCCACGCCCGGGCAGCGTTCGGACAGCATGATGCTGGTCCGGCTCAACCACGAGCGTGACCACCTGACCGTGGTGGGCCTCCCCCGCGACCTGTGGGTGGACATCCCCGGCGAGGGCGACGACAAGATCAACGCCGCCTACGCCTACGGTGGCCCGCAGCTCGCCGTCCAGACGGTGGAGTCCGTCACCGACGTGCGGATCGACCACTACGTCGAGGTGGACTTCACCGGGTTCGTGGAGGTCGTGGACGCCCTGGAGGGGATCGACGTCTGTCTGCCCGAGGCCATCAACGACCCCAAGGCACACCTGGACATGCAGGCCGGGACGCACCGGGTGGACGGCGCCGAGGCCCTGGCCTTCGCCCGCACCCGGGCCACCCCGCGCGGTGACCTGGACCGGATCGACCGGCAGCAGCAGGTGCTGTCGGCCATGCTAGACCGGGCCATGAGCACCGAGACGCTCTCCGATCCGCGCAAGCTGACCGCGTTCCTGGACAGCGCGCTGACGTCCGTGACGGTCGACGAGGGGCTGGACACCAGCACCATCAACGACCTCGCGTACCAGATGCGCGACGTCGACCTGGGAAACGTCACGTTCGCGCAGGTGCCCATCGCGGACATGGAGCACTGGACACCGCGAGGCGACGTGGCCCTGCTGTGGGACGAGCCCGCCGCGCGGGAGATGTTCGCGACCATCAACGCCGACCGCCCGTTGTCGGAGCCCGAGGAGGAGCCGGAGGCCGCCGAGGAGGACGCTGAACCGGCGCCGTCCGAGATCAGTCTGCGGGTGTTCAACGGCACGGCCACCCCGGGGCTGGGGTCGCAGTTGGACTCGCAGCTGGCCACGGCCGGGTTCGACGTGACGGACGTGGCCGAGAACTGGAGCAGCCGCGACGTCCCCACCACCGAGGTCAGGTTCGGGCCGGGCCAGGAGGAGGCGGCCGAGTTCCTGGCGTCCACCCTCCCGGGTTCGCGGACCGTGGAGGACCGGACCCTGGACGACGACCTCCAGGTCGTGATCGGATTCAACCACACGACGTTCGAGGCCCCCCGGGTCGAGGCGACCGAGGCGGCACCGCAGGAGGAGCCCTCCGCGAGCGCCGAACCGGGCACCACGACCGCGAAGGACAACATCTGCGGGTGACCCCGCCAAGGAAGGGAATCGTGCTCCGCCACCTGGTCGGTCTGCTCTCCGGAATAGCCCTCGCCCCCGTGCTGTGGGTGGGTGTCGCGTGGTCGGCCGACCTCCTCCCGAAGATCACCGAGGGTGACGTGAGCGTCGCGACGGTGTTCTCCGTGGTGGTGCTGTGCCTGGTGGGGATCGTCGGCGCCGCTCTCGTGGCGTCCAGGTTCTCCCCGATGGCGGCGGGCGCCTCCGGGCTCCTGCTCGTGGCCCTGTGCCTGTGGCCGGTGGTCGCGCTCGACTCGGTGGGTCCGGCCCTGTACTGGCTCAACGAGGAGAGCTTCCTGTACCCGAGCGGCGCGGGGCTCGGCGTCGCGCTCCCCCTCGGCGTGCTGCTGCTGGTCTCCGCCACGACGCCGACCCGGTGGCGGGCGGCCGCCGACACCGGCCCGGCGGGCCTCCCGGCCGCCCGTGTGGTGGCCAGCCACAGCCGCGAGGACTTCCAGAGGGGCGGGCGGCCGCCCGAGCCGGAGTTCGACGGTGAGTCGGTCACGCTGGTCGACCCGAAGCGGATCTGGAACGACGGCGGCCCGGCGGGCGACACCGTTCCGGACGTGCCGCCGCCCTCCTCCCCCGTGCGGCGTCTCGACGATCCCAGCAGGACGACGACACCGTTCCGTCGCGGGGAGAGCGGCGCGGTGTGGACCCCGGTGGACGAGGATCCCGGTCACAGCGGGTCGTTCGGAGACGGGCGCTACTAGGGCGATTTTTCCGGATGCTCTCGCCGGTGGTGGCGGAGCCGCCACCGGTTCGAGCGGCCGTCTCCCCTGCTGTGCGCTGCCACGAAGGCTCCGCGGTGTCGCACACTGAGCCCCGGCGATCCCTCGCGGGACGAGGAGTGAAGGTCAGCCCGCCACGCCGCGTGAATCCCGACACTCCTCCCCCGGTGCGTACCGCCCCCCACCCGCCGGTAACCTGACCGCCTGACTGTTCACGTGTTGTTCGGTCACGCGCCAGACCCCGACGCGTAGGGTGATGCACCGTCCCCCACGGACTACCCGTCGGCCGAACCATGTCCGTTTTCTGCCCTCATGCGGGATGTGAGCCGCCTCCAGCGGGCACACCAGCTGGTGAGGCGCGTGCGGAAGCAAGGAAGGAACACCAGTGGTCGAAGCGGAACGTATGCGGGTCTCCGTCATCGGAACCGGCTACCTGGGCGCCACCACGGCCGCCTGCCTGGCCGAGATGGGCTACGAGGTCATCGGCCTCGACGTCGACGAGGCCAAGATCAGCATGCTGCGCTCCGGCAGGGTCCCCTTCTTCGAGCCCGGACTCGACGAACTGCTGACCGCCAACCTGGAGACCGGTCGGCTGCGCTTCACCACGGACTTCGCGGAGACCGCCGAGTTCGCCGACGTGCACCTGATCTGCGTGGGCACTCCCCAGCGGGACGACTCCGGCGCCGCCGACCTGCGGTACGTCAACTCCGCCGTGGAGCGGCTCGCCCCGCACCTGACCCGGCCGACCGTGGTCGTGGGACGGTCCACCGTGCCGGTGGGCACCGCCGCCACCCTGGCCGCGCGCCTGGCCGCGCTCGCGCCGGTCGGCGCCGAGGCCGAACTCGGCTGGAGCCCGGAGTTCCTCCGTGAGGGCTTCGGCGTGGAGGACACCCTGCGGCCGAACCGGATCGTGATCGGCACGGACTCCTCCCGGGTGGAGAAGACCGTCCGCGCGCTCTGGCAGCAGCAGGTGGACGAGGGCGTCCCGTTCCTGGTCACCGATCTCCAGACCGCCGAGCTGGTCAAGGTGTCCGCCAACGCGTTCCTGGCCACCAAGATCTCCTTCATCAACGCGATGGCCGAGGTGTCCGAGGTCGCGGGCGCCGACGTCATCCAGCTGGCCGAGGCGCTGTCCTACGACGACCGCATCGGCGGCAAGTTCCTCGGGCCGGGCCTGGGCTTCGGCGGAGGGTGTCTGCCCAAGGACATCCGGGCGTTCATGGCCCGCGCCGACGAGCTCGGGGTGGAGCCCGCGCTGTCCTTCCTGCGCGAGGTGGACGCGATCAACCAGCGCCGCCGCGCGCGGACGATCGACATCGCCCGCCAGCTGATCGGCGGCAACTTCGCCGGGCGCACCGTGACGGTCCTGGGCGCGGCGTTCAAGCCGAACTCGGACGACATCCGCGACTCCCCGGCGCTGGACGTGGCCTCCACCATCGCCTCCCTGGGCGCACGGGTGACCGTGTACGACCCGGCCGCGCTGGAGCGTGCGCGCGAGGAGCACCCGGAGCTGAACTACGCGGACTCCATGCTGGAGGCCGCGCGCGGCGCCGACGTGGTCCTGCTGCTCACCGAGTGGGCGGAGTTCCGCGAGGCCAACCCGGAGGAACTGGCCACGGTGGTGGCGCAGAAGAGGATCGTGGACGGGCGCAACGCCCTGGACCCGACCTTCTGGCGCGCCTCGGGCTGGACCTACCGCGCGCTGGGCCGCCAGTAACCGACGTACCGAACGGCCGCTCCCGGGGGGGAGCGGCCGTTCGTCGTGTACGCCACACCCGTGGTTGACTGCGTTCGGTAGTTTTCCCGTGACCCTTGGTGTCGACCGAGGGTCCAGCCGAACGGAGTCCCATGTCGAAGTTCCCCCTGGTGGTCGGTGCCGCCCTCGCCCTGGTGGTCGCCGCCGCTGCTCCCGCCTCCGCCGAGCCCTCGGGCTGCCCGGTCCTGACCCCGCCGCCCAGCGCGGAGGACCTGGACCGCTACCTGTGCGGCGACTCTCGGCTGGGCCCGTCCGAGCTGCCCGAGGACGGCCCGGTGGGAAGCCTGGTCGAGGGGTACGACCGGCTCGGCGGCCTGTCCCCCGTGGAGTTCCTGGACCGCTGGTGGACCGTCGACGGCAGCTGGGACTACCCGGAGCACGACGGTTTCGTGGTCGTCGACGGTCAGCCCCTGAAGGAGCTCCAGGAGTTGCCCTCGGGCTGGATGCTGGATCGCTTCGGTTCCCCGGGGGGCTCGTTCCTCGCTCCGGCGGGCGCCCCCTACGCCGAGCGCGCGCTGCCGCCGAACTCGCTGAACACCTGGCCGGACGGGCCCGAGCACAACTACAACTGCTACGAGGTCACCGAACCCGTCTCCGCCTGGGTCGGCCCGATCGCTCCGCACTTCGAGCAGCCCGGCGGCGGCGAGCAGCTGCTGGTCCCCGCCGAGGAGGTCCCCGAGGCCGAGGGTGAGGGCAACGTGCCGGTCAACGACCTCCTGGAGTGGGGCTACCTGGAGCAGCGCCCCACGGAGGAGTGCGTCGCCCCGGACGGCTACGGCCTGGGAGCCTGACGGCCCAGGGGCGTGTCCCCGCCCGCCGGGGACGGCGGACGCGTTCCCGCTTCCGGATTGCGGGGCGTCGTGGCGCCACGAACGCCCCCGGGCTGCGAGGCTGACTGCGACCGTTCGACCAGTACACACGAGGAGCACGCCATGGCGACCACACGCAACGCGACCGCGCACTGGGAGGGAGCGCTCCTGGACGGGCAGGGGCAGGTCTCCCTGGACTCGTCCGGGGTCGGGACCTTCGACGTCACGTGGGCGTCCCGCGCCAACGCCCCGGAGGGCCGGACCAGCCCGGAGGAGCTGATCGGCGCCGCGCACGCCACCTGCTACTCGATGGCGTTCTCGCACGCCCTGGCCGGTGCGGGCACACCTCCCCGGAGTGTGGACACCCGGGCGGCCGTGACCTTCCAGCCCGGTGAGGGGATCACCGGTGTCCAGCTCAGCGTCGAGGCCGACATCCCCGGGATCTCCGAGGAGGACTTCCAGCGGATCGCCGAGGACGCCAAGGAGAACTGCCCGGTCAGCCAGGCGCTCAGGGGAACGACCATCACCCTCACGGCCACCCTGCGCTGAGGCCCCGCGCTCCCGGGGGCCGGGAGCGGGCACGAGGGCCCGGGGCGACGAAGGGGCGTCGCCGCGGGCCTCGGCCCGCCCGGCGTCCGGGAGTCGAGGGCCCCGTCCGGTCGGCACTGGCGTCGTCCACGGCCGTGTCCGCCGCCGGCCCCGACCGGACGGGACAGCGGTATGTACGTACGTCAAAATGCTAGGCTGGCGGCATGAGCCAACGTGAGGACCTGCTGGTGGGCGCGAGGAAGTGCCTGGCGGAGAAGGGCTACGCCAAGACCACTGCCCGGGACATCGCCGCCGCCTCCGGCGCGCACCTGGCGTCCATCGGATACCACTTCGGGTCCAAGGACCGCCTCATGAACACCGCCGTGATCGAGGCGACCGGCGAGTGGGGCGACGTCTTCGCGGAGGCCGTAGCCCGGTCCCGCCCGGAGACCGCACGGGACCGGGCGCGGCTCCTGCTCACCACGCTGTTCGAGACCCTCCCCCAGCACCGCGACCTGATGGTCTCCAGCGTCCAGGTCTTCGGCCAGGCCCAGTTCGACGAGGACATGCGCGCGCACCTGGCCGAGGGGATCGCGGAGGCCCGCCGGGAGTTCGGCGCCCTGATCCTGGGCGTCCCCGTGGCCGAGGTCGACCCCGGCACCGCCGCGGGCCTGGGGTCGATGGTCTACAACCTGGTCACCGGATACGTCCTCCAGTACCTGGTCGACCCCGACTCCCTGCCCACGGTGGACCAGGCGATGGACGGGCTACGCGCGCTCCTGCCCGAGTGAGGCTCCCTACCGGCCGAACCCCATGGTCCGGCCGCCGTCGGCCACCTCGCGGCGCAGCCGCTCGCCCTTGGCGTGCGCCTGCTCCCTGAGCTCCTCCTGGAAGGCGGTCATGCGCTCGGCCAGCCGCTGGTCGTGCGCGGCGAGCTGGCGCACGGCCAGCAGACCGGCGTTGCGCGCGGCGCCCACCGCCACGGTGGCCACCGGCACCCCGGCGGGCATCTGCACGATGGACAGCAGCGAGTCCATGCCGTCGAGGTACTTGAGCGGCACCGGGACACCGATGACCGGGAGGGTGGTCACCGAGGCCAGCATCCCCGGCAGGTGGGCCGCGCCGCCCGCGCCGGCGATGATCGCCTTGAGCCCGCGCCCCGCCGCCTCCGAACCGTAGGAGATCATCTCGTGCGGCATGCGGTGCGCCGAGACCACGTCGGCCTCGAAGGGGACCCCGAACTCGGTGAGGGCCTCGGCCGCGTCACGCATCACGGGCCAGTCGGAGTCGGACCCCATCACGATGCCCACCAGGGGCTTGCTGTCGGTCACTTCTGGTCTCCTCGCAGGTAGGAAGCGGCGTCGCGGGCGCGCTCCAGCAGGTCCTGGTAGTCGTCGCCCATCACGGTGACGTGCCCGATCTTGCGGCCCGGACGCACGTCCTTGCCGTAGAAGTGCACCTTCACCTCGGGGTCCTTGGCCATCACGTGCAGGTAGCGGCGGTAGACCTCCGGGTCCTCGCCGCCGAGCAGGTTGGCCATGACGGTGTAGGGGGCGTTGGTGCGCGGTGAGCCCAGGGGCAGGTTCAGGACCGCGCGCAGGTGCTGCTCGAACTGGGACGTGCGAGCACCCTCGATGCTCCAGTGGCCGGAGTTGTGCGGGCGCATGGCCAGCTCGTTGACGACCACGTCGTCGGCGGTCTCGAACAGCTCCACCGCGAGCACGCCCGTGACGTCCAGGGCGTGCGCGATCTCGATGGCCAGCTTCTGGGCGCGCAGGGCCCTCTCATCCGCCAGGTCCGGCGCGGGGGCGATCACCTCGTGGCAGATCCCGCCGCGCTGGACGGTCTCCACGACGGGGTACACGGCGACCTGCCCGTGCGGCGAGCGGGCCACCTGGACGGCGAGCTCGCGGGAGAAGTCCACCTTCTCCTCCACGAGCAACGGGACGTCCTCGGCGGCGGCGCGGTCCACGACCTCGCGGGCCTCCTCCGGGCCGTCGGCGATCCACACGCCCTTGCCGTCGTAACCGCCGCGCGCGGCCTTGAGCACGACCGGCCACCCGGTGTCCCCGGCGAACCCGGTGACGTGTTCCAGGGTGGTCACCGCCCGCCAGCGCGGGGACGGTGCGCCCAGCTCGGCCATGCGGGTGCGCATGCGCAGCTTGTCCTGGGCGAAGCGGAGGGCGTCGCGACCGGGCCTCAGCAGCCCGCCCGCCTCCTCCACGGCCCGCAGGACGGGTTCGGGCACGTGCTCGTGGTCGAAGGTGACCACGTCGTTGGCCTTGGCGAAGGCCAGGACGTCGTCGAGGCCTCGGTCGTCGCCCAGGGTGACGTCGCCGCAGACCAGGGCCGCGCTGTCCCGGGGGTCGGCGGCCAGGACGGAGAAGTCCACGCCCAGCCCGATGCCCGCCTGGTGGGTCATCCGGGAGAGTTGGCCTCCGCCCACCATTCCCACGCGGGGGACGATGCGGTTACGCTCGCTCACAGTTCCTCAACTCAATGCTCGTCAACCGCGGATGCGGGGCGGCCCCGCGCACGGCGGAACCTGGCCGTTCGGCTCGGAACCCGCGGCCGGGGTGTCTCTCGAAGGCCCCGGATAGAGTCTAGGGTGTGCGGGTGCACCACCCCCAGGGCCCACTCCCCCGCCGCCGTGACCCCCACCAGGACCCGGAGGGCGCAGGCCATGCGCGAGTTCCTCTCCCGCCGCCCCAGGCTGGCCCGGCTGGCCTCCGAGGTCGGCAAGTTCGGCTCCGTCGGCGCGATCGCGTACGTGGTGCAGCTGACCGCGACCAACCTGCTGTGGGCGGGCGGCATGGGGTCGATGGCGGGGCAGGTGGTGGGCACCTCGTGCGCCATCGCGGTGGCCTTCGTGGGCAACCGGTTCTGGACCTTCAACGACCGGGCCAGCACCGGCCTGGGGCGGGAGACCTTCCTGTTCCTGGTGATGAACGGCGTGGGGATGCTCATCCAGGTGGGCTGCCAGGCCTTCTCGCTGTACGTGCTCGGCCTGGAGGGCGCCCTGGCGCAGAACGTCTCCGGGAACGTGGTGGGGGTGGGACTGGGGACGCTGTTCCGCTTCTTCGCCTACCGCACCTGGGTGTTCCCGCCGGACCCCGTGCCGGACGCCGCGCGCTCTCAGACCTGAGAGGTGGCGCTGCGGCGTCGCACTCCGTGGCGGCGCGCCATGGCGCCGACCAGGAGAAGGTAGAGCCCGACCTGGACCACGGCCAGGGCCAGGGTCATCGGGGTGTTGGTTCCCAGGGGCAGGCCTCCGCCGAGCACGACCCCGGTGCCCACCTCGTCCAGGCGGCCCTCCACGGCGCACACGCCGAACTGGACGAGGCTGTTCACCACGTGCAGGCCGATCGCGGCCTCCAGGCCGCCGGTGCGCCAGGTCACCCAGGCCATGCCCAGACCGAGGACGGCCAGCGCCGCCGTGTTCCACGCGTCGCCCGGGTGGGTGGCCGCGTACAGGGCCGCGAAGAGCGTGCCGCCCGCCAGGATGGCGGGCCACGGGGAGCGCAGCACCCGGGAGAAGGCGGAGTCTCCGTCGGGTGACCCCAGCGAGCCGACGAGCTGCATGACCATCCCGCGCAGCGTCATCTCCTCGGCCACGGACTGGAGCGGGACCAGCAGCACGATCACGAGCATCGCCGCCGCGAGGACCTCGACGCTTCCGTAGTCGACGGTGATCGGCAGGTCGGCCGGGCCCTCCCCGGTGAACGCCAGGAGCAGCGCGGTGGCCGCGGTGACGGGGACGGCCGCCGTGAACACGCAGCGGGCCAGCCAGCGCCAGCGCAGGTGTCCGGTGACGGAGAGCAGGGAACCGGGTCTGCGCCACTGCACCACGCGGGCCACGAAGAGGGTGACCGGTGCCAGCAGGGCTATCGCGGACAGACCGAACGCCAGCCCGGCGATCTCCCCCACCCGGACGGAGTCCGGTGCCAGACCGCTGCCGCCGAGGATCGCGACGATGGTCATCACGACCACCACGCCGACCCACAGGAAGAACAGCAGGACGGCGAAGACCAGGAGGGCGAGGGGCGGGACCCACCAACGGAACCTCGGAGTCCGGGCCAGCCTGTGATAGGACTCACCCTCGGGGATCTCCGCACAGGCGAACAGGTTCTGCCGCACCGGTCGCGGTGGTGGCCAGGCCCACACCGACGGGTCCGGAGTCAGCGCGGGGTGCCCGCCGGGCGGGGTCTGGCGCGCGCCTCCGGGAGGCCAGGCCCAGGTCTGCTCCTGGGTGGAGCCACCAGAAGTCTGCCCCTCCGGCCCCTCAGGCGCGGCGGGCCAGGACGAACCAGGCGGTGGCGGCACATTTCCCATCGTGCGCTGAGACTACTATCCGGGCATGTATCGCCTGCGTTAAGGCCACGCCGTTATCGCCTGGTCACGGTGCGGGGCGGGAGCCGCGAAGGCCCCCGGACGACGGAATAGCGGCACGCCCCTCCCCTGTTGGAACTGGTGGTCCTGCGGGCGGTCACACGAGCGCCACCACAGGCCAACCACCCCGTCCCGCTGACCTACGATTGAGTACATGTCCTCCACACCAACCACCGAGCAGGTCCACGAAGCCCTGACGACGGTGCAAGACCCGGAGATCCACCGACCCATCACCGACCTCGGCATGGTCAAGAGCGTCGAGATCGGTGACGACGGCGCGGTGCACGTCGGCATCTACCTCACGGTGGCCGGGTGCCCGATGAAGGGCCGCATCGAGAAGGACGTGACGGGAGCGGTGACCAAGGTCGCCGGCGTCACGAAGGTCACGGTCGAGCTCGACGTCATGAACGAGGAGCAGCGCAAGGAGCTCCAGACCAAGCTCCGCGGCGGCCAGGCGGAGAAGGAGATCCCCTTCGCCAAGCCGAACTCCCTCACCAAGGTCTACGCGGTCGCCTCGGGCAAGGGCGGTGTCGGCAAGTCGTCCGTCACCGTGAACCTCGCCGCCGCGCTCGCGGCCCAGGGTCACAAGGTGGGCGTCGTCGACGCCGACATCTACGGCCACTCGGTGCCGCGCATGCTCGGTGCGTCGGACTTCCCGACCAAGGTCGAGGACATGATCCTCCCGCCGACCGCGCACGACATCAAGGTCATCTCGGTGGGCATGTTCACCGAGGGCAACACCCCGGTGGTGTGGCGCGGCCCGATGCTGCACCGCGCCCTCCAGCAGTTCCTCTCCGACGTCTTCTGGGGTGACCTGGACGTCCTGCTGATGGACCTGCCCCCGGGCACCGGTGACATCGCGATCTCCGTCGCCCAGCTCCTCCCTGCCGCCGAGCTGATCGTGGTCACCACGCCGCAGCAGGCCGCCGCCGAGGTCGCCGAGCGCGCGGGCGCGATCACCGCCCAGACGCACCAGCGGATCGCCGGTGTCATCGAGAACATGTCCTACTACCAGCCGGAGGACGGCGGAGAGCCGGTCCACCTCTTCGGCCAGGGCGGTGGCCAGACGGTCGCCGACGCGCTGACCAAGACCCTCGGTGCCGAGATCCCGCTCATGGGGCAGGTCCCGCTGGACACCCGTCTGCGTGAGGGCGGCGACGAGGGCCAGCCGCTGGTCCTGACCCACCCCGAGACCGAGGCCAGCAAGGTGATCGTCTCGATCGCGGAGAAGCTCGTCGGCAAGCCGCGCGGGCTGGCCGGGATGCAGCTCGGTATCTCCCCCGCCGGTCGCTGACGACCGACCCCTCCAGGGGCGCCTGGAGGACACGCGCACGGCCCCCGGATCCCTGCGGATCCGGGGGCCGTCGTCTCTCCCGGGGCCGGACGGCGCCGGTCAGTCCCCGGAGCCGAGGGTGACGGTGACGGACTCCCTTTCGCCGTCGCGCTCGTACTCCAGCTCGACCTCCTCGCCGGGGGTCCGGTCGCGCACCATGGCCTGGAGCTCGCCGTGGGAGTTGACCCGGCGTCCGTCGAAGGTGACGATCACGTCGCCCGGCTCCAGCCCCGCCTCGTCGGCGGCGCCCCCGCTCTCGACGGCCCCGGAGTCGTCGGCGATCACCGCGCCGATGACCGAACTCTCCTGGTCGAAGGTGACCCCGAGGTCGGCGTAGGTGGTCTCACCGTGGTCGATCATCCGGGTGACGACCTCCTCCGCCTCCGTGGAGGGGATGGCGAAGCCCAGTCCGATGCTGCCGCCCTGCGCCTCTCCCATGAACCCGCCGCCCATGGTGATGATCATCGAGTTGACGCCGATGACCCGGCCCTGGATGTCCACGAGCGGGCCGCCCGAGTTGCCGGGGTTGATCGCGGCGTCCGTCTGGAGGGCGAAGAACTGGCTCTCGCCCTCGTCGGAGCTGACCGGCCGGTCCTTGGCGCTGATGATGCCCTGGGTGACCGTCCCGTCCAGGCCCAGCGGGGCGCCGATCGCGATGACCTCGTCGCCCACGACGGCCTCGTCGGAGTCGCCGAACTCCAGCGGCTCGACCTCGTTGGGCTCCTCCAGCTGGAGGACGGCCAGGTCCGAGCTGGGGTCCGAGCCCACGACGGTGGCCGGGCTGAACCTGCCGTCGCTGTACTCGATGACGATCCCGTCCTCCTCCAACGGGGCGGAGACGTGGTCGTTGGTGACGACGTAGTCGTCGGCGATGACGAAGCCGGAGCCGGACGCCCCGACGCGTCCGCCCGCGCTGCGCAGGGAGACCACGCTGGGGCTGACCCGCTGCGCCACGCCCGCGATGGTGTCGGCGGCGCGCTCGGGCGCCTCGGGCGGGGGTTCGTTGATCTTCGGGCCCTGCTGGGAGTCGGGGGCCGCCTGCTGACCGGAGCCGAGCAGACCTCCCGCGAGACCGCCCGCGCCGCCCGCGATGAGGGCGACGACCAGCATCCCGCTCAGCGCGGCCCAGGCGGGAACCCCTCGTCTACGGCGCCCCGCCGTGGGGTCGGGGGCGGGCTGGCCGTACCTCGTGGGGGGTCCGGGGGGCGCGGCGAAGTGACCGTGGCTCGGCACCTGCCCGGTCAGCTGGCCCTGGTGTGAGGTGGGTGGCTGCTGGCCCTGCGGCTGCGGGGTCTGGTGGGGGGTAGGCGCCTGCGCACCGGGATGCCCCTGAGACTCGTGGTACGCCTGCGATCCCGGGGAGTGCTGCGACCCCTGAGACTGCTGGGGGCTGGACGCCTGTGCGCCGGACCGGTGCGAGGGGTGGTCGGGGCGGGGAGGCTGACCTCCCTGCGGGGGCGGTGGGGCGCCCCATGGACCGGCGGACCCGCGCGAGGGGTGGTCGGGCACCTGCCCGGGGGCGGGCGCGTCCGGCGCGCCCGGCTGGGGTGCGCCACCGTTCGGCGGGGGCGGGGCCCACCCCTCGGCGGGTTCCGAACGGTCGTTGTCCTGGCTCAAGACCTGCTCCGTATGTCGCTCGGCTTTCGGTCCCGGCACGCGCCGCGCCGGTCGGCCGGGCCTACAGCAGGCCCAGCCGGGACAGACCTCTCAGCACCCTGGCCCAGAAGCCGGAGTCCTCGGGGCCTGGCAACGCGGCCACCGCCGAGGACGCCAGGTCCGCGGGGGCGTCGGCCAGCACGGTGTAGACGAATCCGTTCGCCTGCCACACGCTCTGGTACTGGCCCACGTCTCCGCCGAAGATCGTGTCGTGCCCTGGTGTGACGCCACCACCCCCCGTTCCGGTTCCGGTGTATCCGTTACCAAGTGTGGAGGGATGTTCGGTTCCCAGCTTGCCACGCTGGACGAAGACCGAGACCTGGGAGAGCCCGTCGGAGTAGACGGCGTGGACGACCCGCTCCTTCCCGTAGCGTTTGGCGCGGGTGTCGACCAGTCGGAGGTCCCAGGTCAGGTGCTCGGGGAGCACCCACCCGGCCTCCCGGAGCTCCTGCCGTTCACCGCCGTCGAGGGCGTCACCCCAGGGCGAGTCCCCGAGGGCCTCGTCCGGCCAGGCGCCCTCACCCAGGTCGAGGTCGGTGAGGTGGCTGCTGAACGCCTCGTCTCCCGCGCGGTCGTAGACGACGTGGCCCAGCAGGAGGTGGGTCTCGGCATCCACCCAGAACCGTCCGGCCACCGTGGAGTCCGCGCGCAACGCCTCCACCAGGTGCGCCGGGCGGCCGTCGAGGCGTTCCCGACCCGCGTCGACCACCTGGTAGGTCTCCTCCAGTACGGCCAGGAGCCGTTCGTCGAGGGACTCCAGGGCGGAGGAGCTCAGCACGACGAAGGCCGACTCGGTGTCCCCCTCCCCCAGCGGCGACATGGCCACGCCGGAGTCGGGGCGGTTGACCACACTGAGGTCGACCCCGTCCCGACCCCGCGGTCCGCGCACCTCACGAACGGCGGTGTAGGCCACCCGGCCGTGGGCCTCGGAGGCGCGTTCCAGGACGGTCATGCCGTGGTCCTCCCCCTCGGCCGGGACCGAGGTGGCCTCCGGGTGGACCGCGCCGGTGAGCACGAGGGCGCACAGCAGCGCGGCGGCCACGGAGGCGGGAGCGGAGTTCGGTCCGGGAGAGGGTCTGTCAGCCCTCACCGGGTCGTTTCGGTCGTGGCCGAGGGCTGGGACCCCTCAGCCGCGACGGGCAGCGGCTCGAACGGCGGGCGGTCCGCGGGCAGCGGTTCCACCACCGGTATCTGGCGGCTGGTCACGGCGTGCTCGACGGCGAAGTCGGCCAGGTGGGGTTCGACGACCGGGGTGTCCTCCCCCTCACCGCCCGCGACGAACGCGCTCCCCAGGAGCGCCGTCGCCACGGCCAGCCCCGCGACCGCGTAGCGTCCGCCGGAGAAGTGCGGCAGCAGGCCGGAGAACCGGTCGCCGCCACGCGGTTCCGGCCGGGGCGGGACGTACCGCTCCGGCTGGGTGCGCGGCTGGGGTCTCTCCTGGCCGGGGTCCGGGCTGGTGGCCGAACCCCCGCCCCGGTGCACCGGTTCGCTCGGGTGGGCCGCCCGCCCCGCTCCGATCAGGGGCCCGCCCATGGGGAACCCGCCCAGCGGACGGGAGTGGCCCAGTGGTGGGCTGGATCCGAAAGGGCCGGTGGGCGGCGGGTCCGAGGGGCCGCGATCACCCCGATCACGTCCCCCCGGGCCGCCGGGTCCGCCGAAGCCCGGCTGGGACATCAGGCGTCCCATGAAGTCCATGTCGGGTTCGGGTTCGCCGAGCCCGGTGAGCCTGCGCTTGAGTCTGCGCATCATGTCGGCCTCGAACCGGCACGACTCGCACTTGGCCAGGTGGATGAGGGCGCGCTCGTGGTCGGCGGCGCCCAGTTCCCCGTCGATGAGCGCCGACAGGCGCTCCCCGAGGTGGTCCATGCTCATTCCGCCTCCCCGTGGATCACGTTGGCAGTGGCGCCGTCGGGCCCCTCGGTGCCCCCCTGGGCCCCGTTCGCGGCAGCCAGGGACCTGCGGTGTTCCAGGGCGCGGCGCAGCTGGGCGCGGCCCCGGTGGATGCGGCTGCGGACGGTCCCGAGCTTGACGTCGAGGGTGGCGGCGATCTCCTCGTAGGAGAGGCCCTCGATGTCGCAGAGCACGACGGGGGCTCGGAACTCGGCGGGGAGGGCGTCGAGCGCGCTCTGGACGTCGGCGTCGAAGTGCCGGTCGTCGTAGCGCTGGGCCGGTGAGGGCTCGCGGCCCTCCAGACGTTCGTCGGCGTTGTCGGCCAGGCCCTCGAAGCGGATGCGGGCCTTGCGCCGGGCCATGTCGAGGAAGAGGTTGGTGGTGATGCGGTGCAGCCACCCCTCGAAGGTGCCGGGGGTGTAGTTGGCGAGGGAGCGGAACACACGGATGAAGACCTCCTGGGTGAGGTCCTCGGCGTCGTGCTTGTTCCCGGTGAGGCGATAGGCCAGCCGGTAGACGCGCGGCGAGTGGACGCGCACGACCTCTTCCCAGCTCGGGGGTTCCCATGCCTCGAACTCGACGGCAGGGCCGGTCTCTGGCACCGCTGCTCCCTTCATCCCGCTGAGTTCACCACGCGAGGACAGGTGGGGGGCGTTCACTTCGTGGCGATCAACGTGCGTTCATCCCGATTCAACGTCGGAGGGCACCGATTAAGTTCCCGCCACCACGCTCGGAGTTCCGGCTGGTTCAGGCTAGTCTTTTGCCCAGGGACATACCTGGCCGCGACCACCATTCTACGGTGGGTGACGATCCCCCGGTCAGAACGCCTGGCCATGACATTCAGCCGTGCTTGGGAGGCCGTCATCAGCGCAGAAGAGAGCGTCGCCCGGACCGCGTGGGTCCGGACCGAGCAGGCTCGGTTCGAGGAGTCCGCCATGGGGGACGGACCTCTGGCGGACGCCTACGACGCGGGGGTACGCGCCGCGGCCTCGCCCGTGGACGCGGCGACGGGGGCCGCGCTGCGGTTCCTCACCGCCGCCATCGGGGCCCGTTCCGTGGTGGAGATCGGCACGGGCTGCGGGACCTCGGGGATCTGGCTGCTGCGGGGGATGGTCCCCGAGGGCATCCTGACGACCGTGGACGTCAACGCCGCGTACCAGGACTACGCGCGCTCGGCCTTCTCCCGGGCGGGGTTCGGCGCCGGCCGTGCCCGGCTGATCCGGGGGACGGCGTTGGAGGTGCTGCCCCGGCTCACCGACGGCGGGTACGACATGGTGTCGGTCGACGCCGACCAGGCCTCCTACCCCGCCTACCTGGAGGAGGCGCTGCGGCTGCTGCGCCCGGGCGGGGTGGTGGTGTTCAACAACGTGCTGACGGGCCCCGCCGAACCGGACAGTCCGCTGCGGGTGCCGGACCCGGCGGAGACCGCGGTGCGCGAGGTGATGCAGCGCATGCGCGAGGACGAGGCGTTCATTCCGCTGCTGGTCCCGGTCGGTGAGGGGCTGCTCGCCGCCATCCGCCCCTAGGTCGTGCTTTGTGGATCATTCCGCGCTCGCGTTGCCAGGCTGCCGCTCGCATCGACGGCGGCTCCGCCACCACCGGCGAAAGCATCCAAAAAACACTCCCTGTGCACGGACGCGGCCCGTGGACCGGGCCCCGTTCGCAGAGCGCGTCACCGCACCCGTGGACGCGCGCGGGCCCGGGCGGAGGGTGTCCGCCCGGGCCCGTGGTGGTCGGTCGGCACCGACCGGAGCGCCTACCTCGCGGCGAGCCAGCGGAGCAGGGTCCGGGTGGCGAAGGCCGTGCCGCCCTTGGACAGCAGGCCGCTCTCCTTCATGGACCGGCCCGGACCGGCGATGTCCAGGTGGGCCCAGGGCAGGCCGCCGGTGAACTCGCGCAGGAACAGGGCGGCGTCGGTCGCCCCGGCCGGGCCGAAGTCACCGCCGCGGGTCCCGATGTTGGCCAGGTCCGCCACCCGGGAGCCGGTGGTCGGGACGTAGTCCTCGGTGAGGGGCATCCGCCACAGCGGCTCGCCCGACTCCGCTCCGGCGGCCTCGATCTGCGCCGCGACCGTGTCGTCGGTGCTGTACAGGGCGCCGATGCCGGTGCCCAGCGCCAGCTTGGCGGCGCCGGTCAGGGTGGCGACGTCCACCAGCACGTCCGGGTCGAGGCGGGTGCTGGCGTACCCCATGGCGTCGGCCAGGACCAGACGGCCCTCGGCGTCGGAGTTGAGCACCTCGACGGTCCGGCCGGTGTAGGTGGTCAGCACGTCACCGATACGCGTGGCGTCACCGGAGAAGGCGTTCTCCGCGAGGGCGAGCAGACCGGTGACCCGCACGCTCGCGCCCACGGACGCCAGCGCCGACAGGACGGCCAGGACGATCGCCGCGCCGCTCATGTCGGTCTTCATGAGCTTCATGTTGTCATTGGGCTTGAGCGAGAGCCCGCCGGTGTCGAAGGTGATGCCCTTGCCGACCAGCACCACGTGCGCGGTGGGGTTCTCCGGCGTGTAGCCCAGCTGGACCAGTCGGGGCGGCCGGGAGGAGCCCTGGCCGACACCGAGGATCGCGCCGAAGCCCTCGTCGCCCAGGGCCTTCTCGTCCCACACCCGCACGTCGAGCCCGGACCGGTCGGCGGTCTCACGCGCCCGGGCGGCCATCCACTCCGGGTCCTTGGTCAACGAGGGGGTGTTGATCAGGTCCCGGGCGAGGGCGGTCGCCGTGGCCAGGGTGGTGCCCAGGGCCAGGGGCTCCGCGAGGGCCGCGACGTCGCCGACCACGTCGATCACCGGGGCGGGGCGCTGGGACCTCGGGGGTTCGGTGGTCCGGTAGGTGAAGGTGTACGAGGCGAGCAGCGCGCCCTCGACGAAGGCCGTGGCGGTCTCGGCGTCCGTGCCGGGCCAGGCCAGGGCGACGCGCTCGTTGCCCCGTGCGGCCCGGGAGAGGGCGGCGCCGGCCTTCCGGAGGTCGGCGGGGCTACCCGAGCCGACTCCGAGAAGGGCCAGGCGGACCAGGCCCCCGTCCCGGGACACCGGGAACTGGGAGAGCTCACCGGACGCGCCGGTGAGTGCGTAGTGCGCGAACAGCTCCGCGAGCGACGACGGAAGGACCTGTGTCAGTCCACCGTCGGTGACCCCTTCGACCGCCTCGGGGCCTTCCTCGCCCGCGAGTACGGGGAGGACCAACAGGTCCGCGGTGGATTCGGCGAGGGTCCCCGGTACGGGGTGGATCTCCGTGGCGAATGGCACAGGCCGCTCACAATCGTTCACTCTTCGGGGAGGTTCACGCAGGTGGGAGGTGTGGAACCTCGGGGGTCATCAGGGCGTTCCGGCCCAGGTGGGGGACGATTGGTGCCGGTTAACCGACGACACCCCGGAGCGCGTCCCGGAGTTCGGTCGCCTCGTCCGGCGTGAGCTCCACGACCAGACGGCCGCCGCCCTCAAGCGGGACCCGCATGATGATGCCGCGACCCTCCTTGGTGACCTCCATCGGCCCGTCGCTGGTCCTCGGCTTCATCGCCGCCATGCCATTCCCCTTTCTAGGTGTTCCTCGCAGGTGACCGGGGCCGACCCACAGCACCGACACCGATCCGCAGGGTCGTCTCGGCTTCGGAGCCGTCGGCCGGTTCCGTGTGACTCGCGCCCGTGTGGCGGGTCGGGAATCACTCTTCGACCATTATCTCGGAGGTTGGGCCCTGGGTGTGCGCCAGGCGACACCCGGAACTCCCCCGCGAGCGCTCACCGGCGAGGAATCGTTGGTCAGTAAGGTTATATCGGTCTCGACCGAAACCCGCGCGCTGTGCGGGCGTCCGTGCGTTCTCCGCCCCGGGCGGGGCGGTCGCTGAGCGGGCTCGCGGCCCGCTCAGTCCAGCAGACCGGTGGAGACCATCCGCGTCCCCTCGCGGGTGACGGAGGACCACTCGGCGTTGAGCCGGTCGCCCTCGGAGGCGGGCCAGAGGGTCAGTTCGGACTCGTCGACGCACCGGTCCTCGGGGTCGGAGGTCTCGGTGTAGGCGTACACGAGCCGGTCGCCGTCGCGTGCCGACAGCTCCAGGGTCCCTGAGCAGGAGAAGGTGGTCCAGGCGGTGCTGCCGCGTTCGGCGCCCTCCTCGATCCGTACCTCCGCGTCCCACTCGGCGACGGGCCGTCCGTCCGTGTCCACCTGGCTCATCCGGCCCGACCAGGCACCGACGAACTCCTCGGGGTCGGACATGGTGGTGACGGTGTCCTCGCGGGCCCCGTCCAGGTGGGACCAGGCCGCGAAGCCCCCACCTCCGACCAGGAGCAACGCGACCAGGGCCACGGCCGTCCTGGCGAACTGGCGGCGGCGCCGGCCCGTGTGTCGGGTCGATCGGGGCGGCGGCCAGAGGGACATCTGGCGCACCGGGGTGGAGGAGTTCCCGGGCTCGTCCTCGGAGCCCGCCCGGAGTTCGGGTGCTGTGTCCATCCTCGCCATCCTCACGACGGTCCACCCGCTCCGGCGGAGCAGGGGTACGCATGTACAGCGACCGAGAATAGAACACCCGAACGCACCACATCCGACCAAGAAGGACGAGACGGATGTGATGCACGGCATAGGAGACCCGGGCGTGCCGCGGCCTCTCCGGGCCTCCAGGAGGGGTCAGGACCGGTCGTCGCCTCGACCGCCGACCGAGGCGTCGTCCGCTTCGGGGGTGGTTTCGGACACGAATTCGGGGGAGGTTTCGGGGGTCGATGCGGGGGTGGCACCCGAGTCGGGCGCCGGAGCGGACCCGAAGGGCGTGTCCTCCGCACGGGTGTCGGCCGGGCTCCCGCCGGGCGGCGGGACGAGGGTCACGCGCTCGACGTCGTCGGCGTACCCGTCGAGCTCCTCCTCGCCCGGCAGGTAGGCTCCCGGGCTCGGCCCCGTGCCCCGGGGCACGTAGGACGGGTCCAGCCGGGCCAGCCGCCACTCCAGGTCCTCGATCCGCTCCTCGCGTTCGCGCAGGGTGGACGTGAGCCGCACCAGCAGCTCGTCGACCGCGCGCACGTGGTACCCCCACATGGACAGCGGGACGAGGAGTCCGGCCAGGTCACGGGAGCCCACCGGGCGCCCCTCCGGCAGGTTCAGCGGAGGGAAGTCGGCCTCGAACCGGGCGAGCTGCCCGCCCTTGCCGAGCACGACGAAGACCACGCCCACGAGGACGGCGAGCGCGGCGGCGGCGACCAGGATCAAGATGAAGAAAGGCACGGGACCGATCGTGCCACACCGCCGCACTCCCCAGGGAGCGCCGGGCATGGGAGACTCGGCGGGTGTCGAACGCACCCTTCCGAGTCCTGACCCCCACCGCGCCCGGCGCCGGGGCGGGGGCTCCCGCGTCCCCCACCGGGGACGGTCCGAGGGACGGCGCCCCCTGGACGGTGGACGCCGGTCACCGACCCACCGCCGCCCGGGTCGCCGCCCTCGTCGCGGAGGGGCACACCGTCCTGGTCCGCTGTACGCGGCCGGACGGCGACGCACCGCGCACCGACCTGCCCCCGGCCCCGCCCGGGATCGTGGGCGCGGTCCCGGTCGCGGCGGCCGAGGAGGTGGCCCTGGCGACCGTGTACGCCTGGGCCGGCGCGCGCGTGTTCGTGACCGACCACCCGGAGCGGGTACGGCACGCCCTGGACATGGCCGCCTCGGTGCGCGGGGAGCGCCCGCCCGCCGCCGTGCGCAGGGGACTCGCCTGAGCAGCGCCTAGCTGGCGGGGCCCGCCTCGTCGCGCTCGAACCTGTTCTCCAGGTGCAGGTGCGCCTGCTGGACGATCCGCACGGCCTCCTCCGGGTCGTCGGTCACGTACAGGAGCTCCATGTCGTGGTCCGCGACGAGGCCGTGCTTGAGCAGGCTGTCCTCCACCCAGGTGCGGAGGCCGCCCCAGAACTCGGTGCCGATCAGCACCACGGGGAACCGGGTGATCTTCTTGGTCTGGACGAGGGTGATCGCCTCGAAGAGCTCGTCGAGGGTCCCGAACCCGCCGGGCAGCACCACGAAGGCCTGCGAGTACTTCACGAACATCGTCTTGCGGACGAAGAAGTACCGGAAGGTCATCCCCATGTCGATGTAGGAGTTGAGGGACTGCTCGAAGGGGAGCTCGATGCCCAGGCCCACGGAGAGCCCGCCCGCCTGCTGGGCGCCCTTGTTGGCCGCCTCCATCATCCCGGGGCCGCCGCCGGTGATCGTCGCGTACCCGGCCTCCGCGAGCCTGGCCCCGACCTGGACGCCGAGCTCGTAGAACTCGGAGCCGGGCCTGATCCGCGCCGAGCCGAACACGCTCACGGCGGAGGGGAGCTCGGAGAGCAGCCCGAAGCCCTCCACGAACTCGGACTGGATGCGGAGCACACGCCAGGGGTCGGTGTGTACCCAGTCGGCGGGGCCGCGCCGGTCGAGGAGTCGTTGGTCGGTGGTGGTGTCGGGGATCGCGCGACCGCGGTAGGTGAGCGGTCCGGCACGCCTCACGTTCTCTTCTTCCGTCATGCTCGTAAAGCTATCCATCCGTGGCCGGACCACACCCGAACGACGCGTGTCGGTCCGGTGACCGGTAGCGGACACGGAACCGCCCACCAGGTCCGGAGCGCCCGGCGGGCGGTCGCGGTCCGGGTTCGCTCAGCGCCGTCCGGTGAGCCAGGCCACCATGCGCTCCTCGGCCTCGCGGATCTGCGGGATGCTGGCGTACTCGTCACGCGTGTGGGCGAGCATCGGGTCGCCGGGGCCGTAGTTGACGGCGGGCACCCCCAGCTCCGAGAAGCGGGAGACGTCGGTCCACCCCAGCTTCGCGCGGGCCCGTCCCTCACCGACGGCGGTGACGAAGGCCGCCGCCGAGGGGTCGTCCAGGCCGGGGCGGGCCGGAGCGGAGGAGTCGGTGACCGTCACCTCGAAGCCCGCGAACACCTCGCGCAGGTGGGCCTCGGCGTCGGCCGGGGAGCGGTCCGGGGCGTACCGGTAGTTGACGCGGACCACGCACTCGTCCGGGATGACGTTCCCGGCCACGCCGCCCTCGACGAACACCGCGTTCAGCCCCTCGTGGAAGGTCAGGCCCTCCACCTCGGGCTGGCGGGGCGTGTAGGCGCGCAGCACGTCCAGGATCGCGCCCGCCTTGTGGATGGCGTTCTCTCCCTTCCAGGAACGCGCGCTGTGCGCCCGCTTGCCGTAGGCCGTGACGTCCACGCGCATGGTGCCCTGGCAACCGCCCTCGATGACCCCGTCGGTGGGCTCCATGAGGATCGCGAAGTCACCGGCCAGCCACTCCGGGTGGTTACGGCTGAGGCGGAGGAGGCCGTTGCGGACGGCGTCCACCTCCTCGTTGTCGTAGAAGACGTAGGTGACGTCGTGGAGGGGCTCGGTGACCAGCGCGGCCAGCTTGAGCTGGACGGCCACGCCCGCCTTCATGTCGGTGGTACCGCAGCCGTACAGGCGGTCGCCGTCCACGTGCGAGGGGACGTTGTCCACGATCGGCACGGTGTCGAGGTGACCGGCGATCACCACGCGGCGGTCCCGGCCGAGCTCCGTGCGGGCCACGACGGCGTCGCCGTCCCGGGTCACGGTGAGGTGGGTGAGGGAGGACAGGGCGTTCTCGACCGCGTCGGCGAGGGCCCTCTCGTCCCCGCTCTCGGAACGGATGTCCACGAGGGCGGCGGTCAGGTCCGCCACGTCCGAGGTCAGGTCCAGCATGGTGTCGCCCCGTTTCGGTGAGGTCAGTGGATGGGTCACGCGCACGGCCACCCTAGAACAACGGCGGGGCGCCCTCCCCGGGTGGGAGGACGCCCCGGACGTGCGCGCGCGGTGCGCGGTCTAGGCGTTGACGCCGTGCTCGCGCAGGAGGTCGTTCAGGGCGAGCTTGTCGTGCTCCTGCCCCTCCTCGAGGCGCTTGAGCACCAGCAGGACCGGCATGCCGAAGTCGCCGCCGGGGAAGCTCTTGGTGCGGCTGGAGGTGACGCACACCGACCAGGCCGGGGCCTCGCCCCGGGCCAGTTCCTCACCCGTCTCGGCGTCGAAGACGCGCGTGGAGGAGGTGAGGATGGTGCCCGCGCCGAGCTTGGCGCCCTTGCGCACGCGGGCGCCCTCGACGACCATGCTGCGCGAGCCCAGGAAGGCGTCGTCCTCGATGATCACCGGGGAGGCCTGCGGGGGCTCCAGGACGCCGCCGACACCCACGCCGCCGGAGAGGTGGACGTTCTCACCGATCTGCGCGCAGGAGCCGACCGTGGCCCAGGTGTCGACCATGGTGCCGGAGCCGACGTAGGCGCCGATGTTGGTGAAGGACGGCATGAGCACGACGCCCGGGGCCAGGAAGGAACCCCAGCGGGCGATGGCGCCGGCGACGACGCGGACGCCGTCGAAGCGGGTCTTCAGGGGCATGCGGTCGTGGTGGTAGAAGTCGCCCACGTGGGACTCCTTCATGTCCAGGACCTTGAAGCCGAGGAGGATGGAGCGCTTGGCGCGCTCGTCGACCACCACGTCGTCCGTGGCGGGGTCGACGAAGGCCACGCGGGCCTTGCCCTCGTCGATCTGGTCGATGGCGCCGGTGATGACGGCGCGCGCCTCGGAGTGGTCGGGGGTCAGTTCGGAGCGCCGCTCCCAGAGTTCGTCGATCTGGTCGGGCAGCGGACTGGTGTACGAGCTGGTCATGTGAACCCACGTTAGCCGCTCGTCCGGGGTGGGTCGTCTGCGCCCCGCCCGCTCCGGATGAGCCTTTGGCCACTCGTGCCGGTGACCGCCCGGAGACCGCCCGGAGCCGGGACGTGCGGCGGCTTCGGAACGGATCGGGTGGCCCGGTCACGGGTCCGGACACACGCTCAGCGAGGGTTCCCGTTGACTGATCGCGGCGCCGACTACACTTTCGCCGGGGCTCGTCCGGGAAACCGCCTCCGTCAGGAACCCGGCACAGCGCCCAGCGCACCGCCTCGGCCCTCCCCTCGGGTCCGCGACCGGTGGGCTCCACCCGTCGCCGACCCTTGGTGCGCCCGTGCCCAGTAAACGCAGGACGTTCTCCGCGTTCGCCAAGATCCTCCTCATCCTCACCTTCGTCTGCGGACTGTTCGTGGCCGGGGGCTACTACGTGCTGACCACGTTCGAGCCGCTGGACACGCGCGAACGTCCCGACCCCGGCTGCCGTCTGGCACTCCCCGAGGGCCGCTACGACATGGAGATCACCCAGGCGGCGAACGCGGCGACCGTGGGCGGCGTCGCCTTCAGCCGCGACCTCCCCGAGGAGGCGGTCACGGTGGCGTACGCGACGGTGTGGCAGGAGTCCACGTTCTACAACGTGGAGTACGGGGACCGGGACTCCCTGGGCCTGTTCCAGCAGCGGCCGTCACAGGAGTGGGGCGATCCCGAGGAGATCCTGGACCCGGTGACCTCCAGCCGGTCGTTCTATGACGAACTGGTGGAGGTCGGCGGGTGGGAGGACCTGCCCGTCTACGAGGCCGCCCAGCGGGTGCAGCGCAGCGCGCACGGGTTCGCCTACGACCAGCACGAGGAGCTGTCCTCCGGGATGGCCGACGCCTTCACCGGGCCGGGTGGAGCGGCGGTGACCTGCTGGTTCGACGAGGCGACCCTGGAGTCGCTGCGGGCCGGGGACGCGGACGTCGCGGGGGCCGAGGAGGAGATGGCCCGGGTGTTCGGCACCGACCCGGCGGAGCTCCCCGTGTCGGAGGACCGGGAGCCGCGCACCGGCGACCTCGGCTGGGCGATGGCCCACTGGGCGGTCGTGCACGCCGAGGAGTACGGGATCACGTCGGTGTCGTACGAGGACCAGCGGTGGCGCGCCTCGGAGGGCATGGACGGCGCGCAGAACTGGACCGAGATCGAGGACGCGAGCGAGGCCACGGGCGGCCGGGTCGTCCTGCGGTAGGGCCGCCTCCGACGGACGGGGTCCGCCCGGGGGCGTTCCGATCGCGGCGGTGGGGGCCGGCCGTTCCGGCACCGGCCCCCACCGCCGGGGATCACTCGGCCAGACGCTTGGCGGCGGCCTCGACACGTTCGTCGGTGGCGGTGAAGGCCACGCGGACGTGGCGCTCGCCGGTCGGGCCGTAGAAGGCGCCTGGGGCCACCAGGACGCCCCGCTCGGCCAGCGCCGCGACCGCGCCCCACGCGTCGTGGTCGGGGTGGCTGGCCCACAGGTACAGCCCCGCGTTGGAGTGTTCGACGCTCCACCCCGCGCCCTCGAACGCCGCGCGGAGCCGCGTGCGACGGGCCCGGTAGCGCTCCTTCTGCTCGGCGGCGTGCGCGTCGTCGTCCAGGGCCGCCTTCATGGCCGCCTGCACGGGGGCGGGCACGATCATGCCCGCGTGCTTGCGCACCGCGAGGAGTTCGGCCACCAGGTCGGGGTCGCCCGCGACGAAGGCGCCCCGGTACCCCGCGAGGTTGGAGCGCTTGGACAGCGAGTGGACCGCGAGCAGGTTCTCGTGCGATCCACCGCACACGTCCGGGTGCAGGATCGAGACGGGCTCGGCGTCCCAGCCCAGGTCCAGGTAGCACTCGTCGGAGGCGACGATCGTGCCCCGCTCTCGGGCCCACTCGACCACCTTGCGCAGGTGGTCGGCGCCGAGGACGCGGCCGGTGGGGTTGGCGGGCGAGTTGACCCACAGCAGCTTGACGTCGGCCGGACCCAGCGCGGTGAGGCTGTCCGAGGCGACGGCGGTGGCCCCGGCGACGCGCGCGCCCGCGTCGTAGGTCGGGTACGCCAGCTCGGGGTGGACGACAGTGTCACCGGGGCCCAGGCCGAGCAGGGTGGGCAGCCAAGCCACCAGTTCCTTGGAGCCGACCGTGGGCAGGACCGCGCCGTCCGCGACCCGGACGTCGTGGCGGCGCTCCAACCAGCCCTGGATGGAGGCGCGGAGTTCGGGGGTGCCCCAGGTCAACGGGTACCCGGGTGAGTCGGAGGCGTCGGCGAGCGCGGCGCGCAGGTTCGCGGGCACCGGGTCCACAGGAGTGCCGACCGAGAGGTCGACGATCCCGTCCGGGTGGGCGGCGGCCGTTCTCTTGTACGGCGTCAGCCGGTCCCACGGGAAGGTCGGAAGCCGATCGGTCACCGGTCGACGTTCACCCATCGGTGCACTCTCCATTCGGTTCTCGGGCCGTTCAGGTCTGGGTCGGGCCCCACACAACAGCGTCGCGCCGACCCCGGTGGGGGCCGGCGCGACACGTCACGTCGGCGACGCGACCTCTGCGCCAAGGGGTCGCGCGCGGCTCACTCGGCCTGCGGGGGCAGCTTGGCGACGATCGGGTGGTCGCGGTCGATCTTGCCGACCTTGGAGGCGCCGCCGGGGGAGCCCAGGTCGTCGAAGAAGTCGACGTTGGCCTTGTAGAACTCCGACCACTGCTCGGGCAGGTCGTCCTCGTAGTAGATGGCCTCCACCGGGCAGACCGGCTCGCACGCGCCGCAGTCCACACACTCGTCCGGGTGGATGTAGAGCATGCGGTCACCCTCGTAGATGCAGTCCACGGGGCACTCGTCAATGCACGCCTTGTCCAGCACATCAACACAGGGCTGCGCGATGACGTAGGTCACGTCGTACTCCTTGTCTCACCCCCGCTAACCCGCGGGGAGGCGGGGACCTTCAGAGGGCACCGGCACCGGTTCCGACGTGCGGGCGTCGTTCGTGGTCCGGGCTCTGTAAAGCGATTGGCACAGATGTCGTTCTCCTAGTATGGCGTCGGAGAACACCCATCGCACACTCGGGGGGTTGGAAATCATGCACTTGGGCGGAAGGCTCGTCCACAGGATCACCCCGGAGGACCTCGGAGCCAGGGTCTCCGTGCGAATCACCCGCGCCGAGGGCGGCTTCACCGATATCGTCGGCGTGGTGGAGTCCTGGGCCGACGGCGTGCTCACGCTGCGCAGGAGGGACGACTCGACGGTGGAGGTCGCCGAGGCCGACGTCGTCGCGAGCCGTGTCGTTCCCCCGGTACCCCCGCGTCGACCCCGGTAGGGTCCCAGGCGCCCACAAGCTGGAATTCTTCGGCCTTTCCGGGGTAGGACAGGCACAGCCCGACACGGTGAACCCCCAACCGTGACCTCGGGCCGACAACGAAGCACCGTACCCGGCCGTCCCACCCCCGGACGGGCCGGGCACGAGGTACGCGGGGAGGTGGCGCCCATCATGAGGGAGGCAGTCGCGTCCGCACTCGCCGAACTGGCCCGGCGGGACGAGCGGGCCGCCGACCTGGCACGACTGGCTCTGGACACGCTCGCCCCCGAGCAGGAGATCCAACGGCTCAACCAGCACGCGGTACAGCGGTTCTGCTGGTACGAACTCCCCCTGCGCTTCCAGGACTCGGCCGACGACCGGCTGTTCGCGGTGCGGTCCCTCGGCCACCTCTTCCAGCTCCTGAAGCTGAACCGGTACGCGGACGTGTGCCGGGCCTCGGAGACCGCCACCCTGCTGGCCCTGTACGACGCCGACCACACGGCGGGCCTGGCGATGTACGAACGCCTCATGTGGGAGTCGGGGGTGGAACCTCCCGACCTCCCCGAACTCACCTGGGGCACCAGCGTGGGCGACGTGGAGCTGCACGCCCGGGGGGAGACGGCCGCCGCGCTCGAACTCGCCATCACACTCGGGGACATCCGCCCGGGGAAGAGCGGGTGGCGGCCCGCCCAGGAACGGTTCGCGCGCTCCTTCCTCACCCAGCCCGACCAGCGGGGGCTCAGTCACCTCGACCGGGTCCGCGAGGAGCGGGTCCGGGCCTGGATCTCCTCCTCCGCGCACCCGCACCGGCAACGCCTGTGGCCGCTGGTGGGGCAGATCATCGCCGGGGCGGACGTGCCGCGCGGTTCGACCGCCGCGATGGCGCCGCTGCAACGCATGCTGGACCTGGCCGCTGACGGGATCGCGCTCACACAGATCGGGTACATCTCCCCCGGCGTGGTCCGGCAGCTGTGCGAGGACTTCGGCTGGTCCACCACCCCGGAGCCGCCGCGCAGCGAGACCGACGCCACCCAGATCATCGCCCTGCACCAGGTGCTGCGCACGATGCGCGCCGTGCGCCGCTCCGGGCGCCGTCTCGAACTCACCCGACGCGGGCAGCAGCTGCGCGAGGACCCCGAGGCGCTGTGGGAGGCCGCCACCGAGACGCTGTGCCGGACCGGCGGCATCCAGCAGGCCGCCGCCGAGACGCTGCTCGGGATGCTGCTGGGCCGCTCGCCCCAGGGCCTGGGCTCACACGCCAGACCGGCCACTTCCGACGCGGAGGCGGCCGAGCGCACCCTGACCGAGTCCGGGTGGCGCCCGGTCGACCCGCCGGTGGCCGCCGGACGACACGCCGCCGCGCACCGCCGCACCGCCGAGACCGCCTCGGACCGCGTGCGCGCCATGGTGATGGCGGTGGGCTGGCTGCTGGAGGCGCTCGGGCTGGTCACCGGGGACGACCACGACGGCCGCCGGGAGCTCACCACGGCGGGGCGCGCGTTCGCGGTGGCGTGCCTGCACAAGTCCGCGGTCGCGCCCCGCGCGGTGGTCTGAGGCGCAGCCCCCCGACCGCCCCCACCTCGGCGAGCCGTGACCACCCTGGTGGGACGGTGTAGTCCGGCGTCCGCGGTGCGGAACCCCACTGGCATACTTCCCCCACCAGGCTCCCGGAGAGGGGCACCGGCCGGATCAGGAGGCACCTCATGTCGCGTCAGGTCACCGTCGTCACGGGAGGGAGCCGGGGCATCGGTGCGGCGACCTGTGTCCGCCTGGCCCGGGACGGCCACGACGTGGTCCTCGGATACGCCCGTGACGAGGCCGCCGCGCGAGGGGTCGCCGAACGGGTGCGCTCCGTCGGGAGCCGCTGCGTGGCCGTGCGCGCCGACACCTCGGAGGAAGCGGGGGCGGAGCGGATCTTCGACACGGCCCTCGAGGAGTTCGGCCGGGTGAGCGGGCTGGTCAACAACGCCGGGGTGACCGGGCCGCTCGGCGCCTTCGCGGACGTGTCCACCGAGGACCTGCGGCGCGTCGTCGACGTGAACCTGCTGGGTTACCTGCTGTGCTGTCGCCGCGCGGTGCGGGAGATGCGGGGGTCCGGGGGCGCGATCGTGAACGTCTCCTCGGCGGCGGCGACCCTCGGCAGCCCGGGTGAGTACGTGCACTACGCCGCGACCAAGGCCGCCGTCGACACCCTCACCGTGGGCCTGGCCAAGGAGCTGGGGCCGGTCGGCGTACGGGTCAACGCGGTGTCACCCGGCATCACCGAGACCGACATGCACGCCGCGATGGGCGATCCCGACCGTCCCGTCAGGGCCGCCTCACGCATCCCGCTCGGCCGGGCCGGGCGTCCCGAGGAGATCTCCGGGGCGATCAGCTGGCTGCTGTCCGCGGACGCCTCGTACACGACGGGCACCGTTCTGAGGGTCGCCGGAGGGATGTAGGGGGAGGTCGGCGCGGGGGCGCGGCCGGTGCGGCACCCGCTGCGAGGAGGTGCGCGCCAGGGCCTAATCTGGAGCACGAACCACCCGCGACCAGCAGGAGCATCATGCCCACGCCCGAGCCGCCGCAACCGGCGGAGCCCGACGCCATGACCGTTCCCGACAGCGGGACGGACCCGGGCGAGCGGGAGCGCGCCGCCGACCCGTGGGCGCGGATGCCCGACGACGCCCTGAACGCCTCGGGAGTCGGTGCCGACCACGCGGACGGTGGGGACGAGGCGGGGGGCACCGCTCCCGAGCGCGGAGACAGGGCGGACGGCGGCGCCGAGACGGAGGAGGCCGGGACCGAGCGCGCGGAGAGCTGGGCGGACTTCCTGCCGAGCCCGGTGTTCCTGCTGGTGCTCGGCCTGGCCGGGTTCGCGGGCTGGCTCTCCTGGACCCACGTCGAGCTGGACTGGGCCGAGGAGGGGACGTCGGTCACCCCGCTCATCCCGCCGCTGTTGATCCTGTTCGGATGGATCGTCTCCGTGGCGGTGCACGAGTTCGCGCACGCCCTGGCGGCCTACCTCGCGGGGGACCGGTCCCTGCGCGGCAGTGCCTACCTGCGGCTCAACCCGTTCGCCTACCGGGAGACCTTCGGCGGTCTGGTGCTGCCGGTCGTGTACCTGGGTGTGGGCGGATTCGGTCTGAACGGGCCGCCCACCTACGTGGACTGGGACCGCGTGCCGAGCCGGGGCCGTCGGGCCGTGGTGGCCCTGGCCGGGCCGCTGGCGAGCCTCGTGCTGTCGGGTCTGCTGGCCCTCACCGTCTCCCTGCTGGTGCCGGCCGGACAGGACACCACGAACTGGGCGATCTCCTCACTGGCCTTCCTGGCCATGGCCAACGCGACCAGCGCCGTGGTGAACCTGCTGCCGATCCCCGGACTGGACGGGTACCACGTGTTGGCCGCCTTCCGAGGTGCCGGGTGGACGGAGTTCGTCCGGGTCAACGGCCTGTTCTGCTCGATCGCCGTGTTCGCGGTCCTGTGGCTGCCGGTGGTCCGGGACGTGTTCGAGAAGTCGGCGTACGCGCTGTTCGACCTGATCCTGCCCAACCCGACCATCCCCGGGATGATGTTCCACGGGAAGCTGCTGCTCCAGTTCTGGGCCTAGGGGGCACCCCCGAGGTTCCGGGACTAGAGGGCGCCGGTGACCGTGGGGGTGGGGCGCGGCGGCAGGACGAGGCTGCGCATCACCCCGACGGCCAGGGCGATCATCGACCCGAACAGGAAGACGTAGTTCACCAGCTTGGCGGAGAACACGATGTTCCCGCCGGTCAGGTAGCCGAGCATCACCAGCATGACCGCGACGTAGCCGACCGCGAAACCCACGGCGCCGGACTGGCGGCGGCTCCCCCACCCGGCCAGGCGGCACAGCGTGTACAGCACGACCAGTTGGGCGACCACCGTCGCCAGCCCCACGGCCTGCTGGGTGAGGCCGAGGTCCCAGAAGTGGGAGACCCAGCCCATCGCGAAGCCGGAGAGCACCCCCACGCCCAGGCCCGCGACCGACAGCACCGCGAAGGAGAGCACGGTCAGCGCGGACGACGCGAACGGGTGGGGGTCGCCGTGCGGGGCCGGGGTCGGCCCGGGGTTCTCGGGAGTCTCAGGAGTGGTCACGGAAGACGAGGGTAGGCGCTCCCGGGCGGGAAGGTGGCACGATCACCGCACCGCCCCTCCTCACAGCCCGGCGAACAGGTCCGTCTCGTAGCCGTCCGCGCCCGGCTTGGGCGGCGCCCCCAACAACAGGGTGAAGTACTCGACGGCGTCGATCTCCTGGGCGATGTCGTTGGACAGCGCGAACCGTCCCCCGTCCACGGTGATCTGGGTGGCGTGCGCCCGCATGGCCAGGGCCTTGGCCGCCCAGTGGTCGGAGGCGTCGATCCGGGTGGTGACGATGGCGTCGGGGGTGCCCCGGGCGATGTCCGACACCTGCTTGGGCGGGGTGAAGGGGCCCGCCTCCTCGTTGAGCCGCGCGATGGACTCCTCGATGCGGGACACCGGCTGGGCGATCGCGTAGAGCTTGCCGACCCGCCACGGTGTGCCGGGCATGGCCCGCTCGTTGGCCTTGGCGCAGGCGCGGCGGGTGATCCGGTGGGCCTGGACGTGGTCCGGGTGGCCGTAGCCCCCGTGTTCGTCGTAGCTGACCAGCACGTGCGGGCGGACCTCGCGGATGATCTCGGCCAGCATGCGGGCCGCCTCCTCGACGTCGGCGCCCCAGAAGGCCCGGGGGTGGTCGTTGGTGGGGCCGCCCATCATCCCGGAGTCCCGGTAGTGGCCCGGCCCGCCGAGGAACCGGTGGTCGCGCACGCCCAACGCCACACAGGCCCTGTCGAGCTCCCCGATCCGGTACTCGCCCAGGGTGTCGTCGCGGTCGGAGGTCAGGTGGGCGAGATCGGCGGGGATGACCTCGCCCTCCTCGCCCAGCGAGCAGGTCACGAGGGTGACCCCGGCCCCCTCGGCCGCGTACTTCGCCAGGGTGGCCCCGGTGACGATGCTCTCGTCGTCCGGGTGCGCGTGCACCATCATCAGTCGCCTGTCCATCACGCAGGGAACAATACCGGGCGGATGCGTGCGTCCCGTCCCAAACTCCACAGTCCGCCCGCGAGGTGGCGGACCTCGTACGACGGGCGAGGGCCGGGGGCGGCCGGGGCGTGCCATGGGACACAATCGGCGTATGAGCTTTCCTCGCCAACAGGCCAGAACCCAGCGCTTCACCATCGGAGTCCCGCGCGCGTTCCAGATCTCCCCGGACGGGGAACGCGTCCTCTTCCTGCGCGGACGCGACGGTACCGACCGGGCGACCTGCCTGTGGTCGTTCTCCGTCGAGACCGGCGCCGAATCGGTGCTGGCGGACCCCAGGGAGCTGGGCGCCGACGACGAGAACCTCCCCCCGGAGGAGCGCGCCCGCCGCGAGCGGATGCGCGAGCACGGCGGCGGCATCGTGTCGTACACGGTGGACGACGCGTTCACGCGCGCCGTCTTCACGCTGTCCGGCCGGGTGTTCTACGTGGACCTCGTCGGGGACGACGGCGCCCCGCGTGAGCTCCCCGTGGCCAGCCCGGCCGTCGACCCCCGGGTCTCCCCCGCGGGCGACCGGGTGGCCTACGTGCACCGGGGCGCGGTCCGCGTGGCCGACGTCGCCGACGACGGCGACCCGGACCGGGACCGCGTCCTCGTGGAGCCGGACGGCGAGCACGTCACGTGGGGTCTGGCCGACCTGGTCTCCGCCGAGGAGATGAGCCGGGTGCGCGGCTTCTGGTGGGCCCCGGACGGGGGGTCGCTGGCGGTCAGCCGGGTGGACGAGGCCGAGGTCAACCGCTGGTTCGTCGGCGACCCGAACCAGCCCGGCCAGGAGCCGCAGCCGCTCCGCTACCCGGCCGCCGGAACCGCCAACCCGGACGTGCGGCTGGCGGTGCTCGCGGTGCCGTCCGCGACCGCGTACCGGCGCGACGGACTCCCCGAGCCCACGCCGATCGAGTGGGACCGCGAGGCGCTGCCGTACCTGCCCACCGTGGGGTGGACCACCGGTCCGGACGGCAACCCCGTCCTGGTGTTCACCGCGCAGAGCCGCGACCAGCGCACCCTCACCCTGTTCAGCTCCGACCCCGCCACCGGCCTCGTCTCGGCGGTGCGCACCGAGAGCGACGACGTGTGGGTGGAGATCATGCCGGGCGTGCCCGCGTTCACCGCGTCGGGCGACCTGGTGTGGATCGGCCGCGACGGCGCCCGGGGCGAGCGCCGGGTGTACGTGGGCGAGGACGCGGTCAGCGCCGAGGGCGTGTACGTGCGCGGTGTGGTGGACGTCGACGGCGACCGGGTGCTCTTCACCGGTTCGCCCGAGGGACGACCGGGCGACGTGTCGCTGTGGCTGGCCGACACCCGGCTGGGCACCTGCGCCCCGCTGGAGCTGCCGGGCGGCTCGGACGACGGCCACGGCGGGGTGCGCTCCGGTCGGCTGCGCGGGGACACCCTCGTGGCGCAGCACCGTTCGATGGACTTCACCGGGGTGCGAACCCTGGTGGTGCGTGACGCCAGCAGGGAGACCCGGCGCGCCCACGGTGAGGTCCGGAGCCTGGCCGAGACCCCCGAGCTGCCGGAGGTCCGGGTGCACACCTGGGTGGCCGGGGACGGGATTCCCAGCGCGCTGGTCCTGCCGTCCTGGTACCGCGACGGCGAGGACCCGCTGCCGGTGCTGGTCGCCCCCTACGGCGGTCCGCACGCGCAGCGGGTGCTCAACGCGCGCGGCGCGTACCTGGCCTCGCAGTGGTTCGCGGAGCAGGGCTTCGCGGTGCTCATCGCGGACGGTCGCGGGACGCCCGGAGTCGGCCTGGACTACGAGCAGGCGGTCCACCACGACCTCGCGGAGCCGGTCCTGGAGGACCAGGTGACGGCGCTGGAGGACGCGGCGGAGCGGTTCGGCTGCCTGGACCTGACCCGGGTGGGCGTCCATGGGTGGTCGTTCGGCGGGTACCTGGCCGCGCTGGCCGTGCTGCGGCGTCCGGACGTGTTCCACGCGGCCGTGGCGGGCGCCCCGGTGATCGACTGGGCGCTCTACGACACGCACTACACCGAGCGCTACCTGGGCACCCCCCAGGAGCAGCCCGAGGTGTACGAGCGGACGTCGCTGATGGCGGACGCCGCGAAGCTGGAGCGCCCGCTGATGCTCGTCCACGGCCTGATCGACGACAACGTGGTGTTCGCGCACACGCAGCGGATGTCCGAGGCGCTGCTGGCCGCTGGTCGCCCGCACACGGTGCTGCCGCTCGCGGGCGTGACCCACAGCCCGGCGGACCCGGTCACCGCGGAGAACCTGCTGCTGTTGCAGGTGGACTTCCTGAAGCAGAACCTGACGGGCGCGTAGGCCCAGTGCGCGGCCCCGGCCCCGCTCCCTCGTGGGGGCCGGGGACCGGGGCCGCGCCGTGTCGGCTCGGGGTCGGACCGGAGAGGGGTCAGGGGCGGGTCGCCTGGATCTCGGTCGGTTCGGGGACCTCGACGTCCACCGGGAGGTCGAACCGCATGAAGTCCAGGTGCTGCGTGTACGACCTCGGTTCACCGTTCTCGGCCAACGCGCCGGGCTCGGGCACCCCCACCGCGACGAAGCGGACCGGGTGGCCCTCCTCGGAGATCCAGAGGTCGAACTCCACCTCCACGGGGCCGTGCGAGAGCCCCACGAACCGGTGGTCGAACGTCCCGGTGTAGTGGTGGCCGCCGCGCTCCAGCGGGTCCACGTCGCCCAGGAGTTCCTCGGGGATCTCCACGTCGCCGATCGTGCTCCGGCCCTCGTAGGTGACCTGTGCCCCCTCGGCGGTGAGCCCCTCCAGGGTGCGGAGCTTCTCCTCCCAGAGGACCCGGGGCGCCTCGGTCTCGGGGCTTCCGGGGCCCGGGTCCCGGAAGTACCGGCGCTCGCCGCCGCCGATCACCCCCGTGTTCTCCGGGGCGAAGTGCACGAGCTCGGCCAGGTCCTCCCCGAACGACAGCTCACCGTTGGTGCTGGGTCCGAAGTGGACCGTCCGGGACATGGCGGGCTGCGGTTCCTCCGTGTACCGGTAGTGGGTCTGCGTCTGGTCCCCGATGTCGTTCGTGTAGAGCCGGTCGTAGGTGGTGAAGCTGGACGCCGCCAGGGCGAGCTCCACCGCGTCGGCCACGACCGCGTCCACGTCCTCGGGCACCTCGGCCACGGCGGGGCCGGTGCGCTCCTCCTCGACGACCTCCCCGGCCGCCTCCGCCGCCGCGTCGTCGGTGTCCGGGCCTCCGGCCCCGACCGGGCTCCCCACGGTACTGACCAGCGCCCCGCCGCCGATCAGGGCCCCGACCAGCACGGCGGCGGTTCCGGCGAGCAGGAAGGGCGCGACGGTGCGGCGCGGGCGGCCCACGTGGCGGAGCCGGGGAGTGCTCACCCCGGTCCACTCGGCGGCCACCAGTCCGGAGACCGCCGTGGCCGGGTCCTCTCCCATCGTGAGCTCCCGAAGGACCTCCAGCACCGTGGGCCGCTCCTCGGGCACCTGCGCCAGGGCCCGGCCGACGAGCGGGGCCAGGTGCGCCGGGACGGAACCCGTGGGTTCCCCGGAGGGCACCGTGCCGGTGGCGGCGAAGTGGACCAGCGCACCCCAGGCGTACACGTCGGCGTACCCGGTGACCCCGGCGGGGTCGCCCGAGCGCTGCTCGGGCGCGGCCCACTGCGCGGGGGAGAGCGGCTGCCCGGTGGCGCGCACGGTGCCGAGGTCCACCACCCGGGGACCCTCAGGCGACATGATCACCCTGCTCGGGTCCAGCGCCAGGTGGAGCGCTCCGGCGGCGTGCCCGGCCGCCAGGGCCTCGGCGACTCCGGCGGCGAGCGCGGAGAGCATGCCTCCGGTCAGCGGGCCGTGTTCGGCCACGTGCGCGGCGAGGGTGAGCCCGGGGGCGTGGGCGGAGGCCAGCCAGGGTTCGGCGGCCCGGACGTCCGCGCCCCGGTACGCGACGGCGCAGAGGGAGCGCACCCGGGACAGGCGGTCGGCCTCCGCCTCCAGCCGGACCCGTGCCTCGGGAGCGTCCGCCAGCCGGGCCGGGACCACGCGGATCACGGAGGCCGCACCGGCGGTGTCCGTCCCGAGCAGGACCGTGCCCGCCGCGTCCCGGGCGACGCGGCCGATGACGCGGTGGTCGCCCAGCACCGCCGGGTCGCCCTTGGCCGGACGCTCCACGCCCGGCGGCAGGTGGTCACGGTCGGGGGTCGGTGCGACGGCGGACGGGCCAGCAGAAGGGTTCATGGGGGAAGCGCTTCCGGTCGAAGGAGGACACCAGGGGAGGGAACCAGTATGGGCCCGGCGGATCTGATGCGGTCGGCGCCGGGGTGGTTCACTCCGTCACCCTCGGTTCGCGGCGGAGCTCCGCGCCCCCCGGCCGAGGAGGAGCCCGGAGCGGGGCCAGCACGTGTTTTTGTGGATGCTTTCGCCGGTGGCGGCGGAGCCGCCATCGATGCGAGCGGCCGTCTCCCCTACTGTGCCCTGCTTCGCAAGCTCCGCAGTGTCGCACAGCGGGGGCCCGGCAATCTCTCGCAAGACGATGAGTGAAGCTGCCCCTACTGTGCGCTGCTACGCAAGCTCCGCAGCTTCGCACAGCGGGGGCCTGCCCGGGGTTGGCTGTCCGAGCTTCATCGGCGCAGCGAGAGGCAGCCTGGTGGTCGCGAGCGCGGAATGATCCAAAAAACACGGGCTAGCCTGGGGGTATGCGCTCGTACACCCCGTTGCTGGCCCTGGTGGCCGACCTGATCTGCGTGCTGGTGTTCGTCGTGGTGGGCAAGACCGACCACGCGACCGGCCTGGGCCCAGCCGAGGTGGCCGCGACCGCGTGGCCGTTCCTGGCCGCCCTGGCCCTGGGATGGGTCGTCACCCTGGCGTGGCGCTCCCCTGGCCGGATCTGGCCGACCGGTGTCCTGGTGTGGGCCGTGACGGTCGCGGGCGCCATGCCGTTGCGCCTGCTCAGCGGTGAGGGAGCGCCCGCGTCCTTCGTCGTGGTGACCGCGCTGTTCCTGGCCGCGACCATGCTCGGCTGGCGCGCCGTGGCCCTGCTGGTCTCCCGGAGGAAGCGACAGACGACCGTCTGAGGGGGAAGACTGGGGGTGGACGTCCGCCCCGCCCCAAGGAGCCCCCATGGCCGATCCCGTCACCACCGCCATCGTCGCCGCCCTCGCCACCGCCTCGGCCACCAAACTGGGTGACGGCCTCGGGGAGGGCGTGGTCACCACCTTCAAGTCCCTGTACAGGGCCGTGACCAAGCGGTTCCGATCCGAGCCCGAGGCGCAGGAGGCGCTGGACGAGCTCCGCCTGGAACAGGACGACGCCGGGGCCGTGGAGGCCGTCTCCGCGCACCTGGAGCGGGCGGCCCGGGAGGACCCGGAGATCGGACGGCTGCTGGCGGAGCTCCGCTCGGAGGTGCGGGAGATCAACCAGGCGGGCGAGGGCTCCGTGGTCAACCAGATCCACGGCGACGTGAGCGGGTCCGCGCGCGTCATCCAGGGCCGCGACTTCCACGGGGGCATCCACCTGTAGGGGTCCCTGCCCGGTCGGGGCGGGTGCGACCGGCTCGGGCGGCCGCAGGCGGTTCGTAAGCTGGAGACGATGAACGAGCACCCCGCCACCGAGGCCACCACCGTGATCCCCGTCGAGCACCCCTCCGGGGAGGACGAGGCCCGCGAGGTGGGCGTCGGACCGTGGGAGGGCCCCTGGCCCGAGGGCGACCACTACGACCCGGAGCTGCTGGCCGGAGGCGACCGCCGCAACGTGGTGGACCACTACCGCTACTGGCGGCGCGAGGCGATCGTGGCCGACCTCGACACGGTCCGGCACGAGTTCCACGTGGCGGTGGAGAACTGGTCCCACGACTTCAACATCGGTTCGGTCGTGCGCACCGCCAACGCGTTCGGCTGCGCGGCGGTCCACATCGTCGGCAAGCGGCGCTGGAACCGTCGGGGCGCGATGGTGACCGACCGCTACCAGCACGTCCACCACCACCCGGACACGGAGTCGCTGGTGGCCTGGGCGGCCGAGCGCGACCTCGTCCTGGTCGGGGTGGACAACCTGCCCGGGGCGGTCCCCCTGGAGACCCACCCGCTGCCGAGGAACGCCGTGCTGGTGTTCGGCCAGGAGGGGCCGGGCCTGTCCGAGGAGGTCCGCGAGGTCTGCTCGGCGGTGCTGTCGATCGCCCAGTTCGGGTCGACCCGGTCCATCAACGCGGGTGCGGCCGCCGCCGTGGCCATGCACGCCTGGGTGCGGGCGCACGTGTTCGACCAACCGGTGGCCGGGGGCGCGACCACCCCTCGTCCGTGATTGTCCCGTGATCTAACATGAGCGAGTCGCCCCCTACCAGGAAGTAGCCAGGATGAGTCCGATCGTCACCTCCACCGCCCGCTCCGCCACCCTCGACGACGTGCCCGGGGCGGCCCGGGTGCTGAGCCGCTCGCTGCACGACGATCCCCTCTTCCGGTGGCTGTTCCCCGACGACGAGCAGCGCATGGCCAGGGTGCGCCGGTTCTTCGCCCTGACCACCGGCTACGGCTACGTGCCCGCGGGCGACACCCGGGTCACCGAGCTGGCGGAGGAGTCCGGGGCCGCGCCGGTCATCCGCGGCGCCGCGCTCTGGGCCCAGCCGACCAGCAACCCGGAGGGCCCGCTGGTGTCCGTGCGCACCTGGCCGCACTGGGGCCCGCTCATCGGGCGCGCCCGCCTGGCCGCGTTCGTCCGGATCTTCGCCGAGTGGAAGATGGCCGCCCCGCAGGAGTCGCACCTGTACCTGGCCGCGTTGGGCGTCGACCCGAGCGCGGCGGGCACCGGGCTGGCCGGCGGGCTGCTGACCGCCGGGCTGGACCAGGCCGACTCCCATCAGCTGCCGGTCTTCACCCAGACCCTCAACGACAAGAGCGTCGGCTTCTACGAGAACTTCGGCTTCCGCTGCGTGCACCAGGTTCCGCACGAGGGAGTCGGCACCAGCTACTTCCTGCTGCGCCCCGCCTCCTGACCGCCCGAACACCAGCGAGTGGTATCACTGATTGATACCATCCAGGTATGAACATGCACCTGCGGCTCCCCGACGACGTGCACGAACGGCTCAAGCAGGCTGCCGAAGAAGACGGCCACAGTGTGAACAGTGAGGCCGTGACCGCGATCTCCGACTACCTCGCGCGCCGTCAGACCGCCAGGGTTCGTGATATCGCCCGGAGAATCGCGGAGGAGGATGCCGAGCTCCTCGCGAGGCTCGGCGAGTGACCGCCTATCTCGCTCGCACTGACCTGTTCGCGATCATCGAGGTGATCCTTCCTCCATCCGTGACCGTACGGGACCACGGCCAGCTTCAGGCCGCCCTGGTGCGCCCGCAGACGACCGCTTTCGGTGAGGACGCCTATCCCGACCACTGGCAGAAGGCCGCCGCTCTGATGCAGTCACTCCTCGTCGGACACCCACTGTCCGACGGCAACAAGCGACTCGCCTGGACCAGCGCCAAGGCCTTCCTCGATCTCAACGGCGAGAAGGTCGGAGCACCCGACACCGACACCGCCTACGAGCTGGTGGTCGCGGTGACCATCGGAGAGCTGGTGGACGTCCCCGAGATCGCCGGGCGCCTGCGTTCTCTGCTTCAGTACTGACCCGGCGACGCGGAACGGGCCGCACCCCGAGGGGTACGGCCCGTTCTGACAACCGAGGGTCCGGCCTAGCCGATGCCCTTGCTGAGCGAGCCCAGCAGGTCGCGGTTGAGCTGCGAGATGGTGTCCAGCGGGATGCCCTTGGGGCAGACCGCCGCGCACTCACCGATGTTGGTGCAGCCGCCGAAGTCCTCGTGGTCGTGCTGGTTGATCATCTTCACCACGCGCGAGGCCCGCTCCGGCTGCCCCTGCGGGAGCATGCCGAGGTGGGTGACCTTCGCGGCGGTGAACAGCATGCCGGAGGCGTTCGGGCAGGCCGCCACGCAGGCGCCGCAGCCGATGCAGGTCGCGGCGTCGAACGCGCGGTCGGCGTCCGGCTTCGGGATCGGGTTGGCGTGGGCGTCCGGCGCGGTACCCGTGGGGGCGCTGATGAAGCCGCCCGCCTGGATGATGCGGTCGAACGAACCACGGTCCACGACCAGGTCCTTCACGACCGGGAAGGCCTTGGCCCGCCACGGCTCCACCGTGATGGTGTCGCCGTCGTTGAAGCTGCGCATGTGCAGCTGGCAGGTGGTGGTGACCTCCGGGCCGTGGGCCTCGCCGTCGATCACGACGCCACAGGCACCACAGATGCCCTCACGGCAGTCGTGGTCGAACGCGACCGGGTCCTCGTTCTCGAGAGTGAGCTTCTCGTTGAGGACGTCGAGCATCTCCAGGAAGGACATGTCCGGCGAGACGTCCGTGAGCTTGTACGTGACCATCCGGCCTTCGTCGTCACGGCCCTTCTGGCGCCACACGCGCAGGGTGATGTTCACTTGTAGCTCCGCTGCTTCATCTCGACGTACTCGTACTCCAGGGCTTCCTTGTGGAGCACGGGCTTGCTGTCAACGCCACCGAACTCCCACGCGGCGACGTAGGCGAACTCGTCGTCGTGGCGCAGGGCCTCGCCGTCCTCGGTCTGGCTCTCGGCGCGGAAGTGGCCGCCGCAGGACTCGCGGCGGTGCAGGGCGTCGATGCACATGAGCTCGCCCAGTTCGAGGAAGTCGGCCACGCGGTTGGCCTTCTCCAGAGCCTGGTTGAGCTCCTCGTTCGTGCCCAGCACCTTGACGTCGCGCCAGAACTCGGCGCGCAGCTCACGGATGAGCTCGATCGCCTTGCGCAGGCCCTCCTCGTTGCGCTCCATGCCGCAGTAGTCCCACATGATGTGGCCGAGCTCCTTGTGGAAGGAGTCGACGGTACGGGAACCGTTGATGGAGAGCAGCTTGTCGATGCGGGAGGTGACCTCCTCCTTGGCCTTGACGGCCTCGGGGTGGCTCTCGTCCAGCTTCTCGAACGGGCCGCTGGCCAGGTAGTCGTTGATGGTGTTCGGCAGGACGAAGTAGCCGTCCGCCAGACCCTGCATCAGCGCGCTGGCGCCCAGGCGGTTGGCGCCGTGGTCGGAGAAGTTGGCCTCACCGGTCACGAACAGGCCCGGGATGGTGCTCTGGAGGTCGTAGTCGACCCACAGGCCACCCATGGTGTAGTGCACCGCGGGGTAGATGCGCATCGGAACCTCGTACGGGTTCTCGCCGGTGATGCGCTGGTACATGTCGAAGAGGTTGCCGTACTTGGCCTCGACGGCGTCGCGGCCCAGGCGGGCGATCGCGTCGGCGAAGTCCAGGTAGACGCCCAGGCCGCCGGGGCCGACGCCGCGACCCTCGTCGCAGACGTTCTTGGCGGCGCGGGAGGCGATGTCACGCGGCACCAGGTTGCCGAAGGCCGGGTAGATGCGCTCCAGGTAGTAGTCGCGCTCGCCCTCGGGGATCTGACGCGGGTCGCGTGTGTCGCCACCCTCCTTGGGCACCCAGATCCGGCCGTCGTTGCGCAGCGACTCGCTCATCAGGGTCAGCTTGGACTGGTAGTCGCCGCTGACCGGGATGCAGGTCGGGTGGATCTGCGTGTAACAGGGATTCGCGAAGTGCGCGCCCTTGCGGTGGGCGCGCCACGCGGCGGTGACGTTGGAGCCCATGGCGTTGGTCGACAGGAAGAACACGTTGCCGTACCCGCCGGTGGCCAGGACCACGGCGTCGGCGAAGTGCGTCTCGATCTCGCCGGTGACCATGTCGCGCGCGATGATGCCGCGCGCCTTGCCGTCCACGACGATGACCTCGAGCATCTCGTGGCGGGTGTTCATCTGGACGGTGCCCGCCGCGATCTGCCGCTCCTGCGCCTGGTAGGCGCCGATCAGCAGCTGCTGACCCGTCTGGCCGCGCGCGTAGAAGGTACGGGAGACCTGCACGCCGCCGAAGGAACGGTTGTCGAGCAGACCGCCGTACTCGCGGGCGAACGGCACGCCCTGGGCCACGCACTGGTCGATGATCTCGACACTGGTCTGGGCCAGGCGGTAGACGTTCGACTCGCGGGAGCGGAAGTCACCGCCCTTGACCGTGTCGTAGAACAGGCGGTGGATGCTGTCGCCGTCGTTGCGGTAGTTCTTCGCGGCGTTGATGCCGCCCTGCGCGGCGATGGAGTGCGCGCGGCGGGGGCTGTCCTGGTAACAGAACGAGATGACGTTGTAGCCCGCCTCGCCCATCGTGGCCGCGGCGGCCGCACCGGCCAGGCCGGTGCCGACGATGATGACGGAGAGCTTGCGCCGGTTCGCGGGGTTGACCAGCTTGGCCGAGAAACGGCGCTGGTCCCAGCGCTCGTTGATCGGTCCCTCGGGCGCCTTCTCGTCGCGGATCGGGGCGCCCTCGATGTAGAGGTCGTTCTCAGGCATTTACTTCACCAGTCCAAAGGTGACCGCCAGGGGCGGAAGCAGGAAGCCGACCGTCACGACCAGCGCGATCGCCACGGCGACGGCGTTGATCTTGCTCTGGCGGCTGGCCTTGTTGACGCCGAGGGTGGCCAGGCCACTCCAGATGCCGTGCCGCAGGTGGAAGCCCACCGCGATGACGGCCAGGACGTAGAACAGGGTCACGAACCAGAACTCGGGCTGGAACCCGTTCACCAGGCGCTCGAAGGGGCTGTCGGACTTGCCGCCGGGAGCGATGACGTTCACCGTGAGGTGGAGGATGTGGAAGATCACGAAGAGCGCGATCAGCACACCGCCCCAGCGCATCGTGTAGGAGGAGTAGGTCCGCTGGACCCGCTTCTGCACCACGTAGCGCTGCTCACGGGCACCGCGCGCGCGGATCGTCAGAACCGCGGCGGAGTAGATGTGGATCAGGATGCTCGCGAGGAGCACGATCCGGAAGATCCAGAGGAACCCGCTCTCGGGAAGGAGCGGGTACCCGATCTCCCGTAGGGAGTGCGCATAGCCGTCGAAGGCCTCCTGGCCCGCGAAGACCTTCAGGTTGCCGTACATGTGCGCGATCAAATACAGCACGAGGATCGCACCGGAGGCCGCCATTGCTGACTTGAGCGCCACCGTGGACCCGTAGGCCGTAGACCGCTTCTTGGTCAAGGTACTGTTCGCCACAGCCTGCCACTTTAAATTCGAGTTAAGTCTGACGTCCAAGTCATGGGGACCCTGGTGTCCATAGCCATAGGCTATGGAGCATGCAGTTCCAACAGCTGGCCTACTTCGTCGCTGTCGCCCGCACGCGTCATTTCACCCGCGCAGCCGAGCTTTCTCGTGTCGCCCAGCCGAGTTTGAGCAAACAGATCCGCAGCCTTGAGCGCGAGTTGGGTGCGCCGTTATTCAGTCGTGCTCGGGGAAACATCACACTCACACCCGCAGGTGAGGCCCTGCTTCCGCTGGCCCAGCGCATCCTCACCGACCTGGAGACGGCCCGCCGGGAGGTGGCCGAGCTGGCCGGGGTGCGGCGGGGCCGCGTCCGGCTGGGAGCGACGCCGTCACTGTGCGCCGGGCTGCTGGCCGACGTGCTCTCGGACTTCCACCGGCGCTTCCCCGGGATCGAGCTGCACGTGGAGGAGAGCGGCTCCCGCGACCTCATCCGGGACCTGGGGCGGGGGGAACTGGACCTGGCCCTCATCATCCTGCCACTTCACAGCAGCGACCCGGACTTCTCGACCACCCCGATCCTGAGGGAGAACCTGGTGGTGGCGAGCCCGACCTCGCGCCCCTCCCCCAACGGGCGGGCGTCGATCCGCATCACGGAGCTGGAGCACCGCCCGCTCGTGATGTTCCGGCGGGGTTACGACGTCCGCGAGGCCACCCTGCGCGCGTGCCGGGCCGCCGGGTTCGAGCCGGACCTGGCCGTGGAGGGCGGCGAGATGGACGCCGTGCTGCGGTTCGTGGAGGCCGGGTTGGGGCTGGCGGTGGTGCCGAGCATGGTGCTGCGCAACCGCCCGGGACTGAGGGGCACGCCGCTGGCCCGGCCGCGGCTGCTGCGCACGGTGGCCCTGGCCAGGCGCAAGGACGTGGAGCCGTCCCACTCGGCGGAGGCCTTCCGCCGCCACCTCAACGAGTACCTGTTGGCGATGTCGCCGGAGGACCTCGGCCCGGACCTGGAGGTGCTGATCTCGGCGGCCGACGCCGGCGATCCCGACCACGACCGCCGGTGGGCGGGAGAGGGCGGCGGCACGGGGGCCGACGCGGGTCCCACGGACTGACGGGAGGCTCGCGGAGGGACGCGGTCGCAGGGAGCACCGCGATCCGACGAACCCCCTGACCTGCTGATCCTGGGTCCGGCCCACTCCGGTATCGACCGCTTCGGGCCGCTCTGTCACCGACCCTCCTCCGAACCGGTGTTCCTTCGTCACGCGGGTCCCCTGGGCGACCCTTGGTGGCACCCGCCGCTCCACCGGCCTCCCCCACCGGATCCGCGCGGGAGACAGACATCCCCTATGCGGAACGTGGTCGTCGTCATGAGTCTCAGTTCGATTTCCCTGAAGCAGGTCGTCTCGGTCGCGGTCGTCGCGGTCACGGCGGCGGTGGCCCTCAGCCCGCCGAGGCTGGCCCTGGCGCTGGTCTTCGCCGGGCTCTCCGTCCTCGCGCTCGCGGTCGCCTTCGCCGTGGACAGAGAACGCAGAACCCTCGCGGAGAAGATGGAGGAGGTGCGCGTCCAGCTCGACGAGATGGCGTACGACCGCCGTGACGAGGTCGGCGCGGCGCGCGACCGTGACGTGCGGGTGCGCCAGGCCATCCAGGAGGCCGCCGACGCCTGCGCGGACCGGGCCGTGGAGGGCTGGGCCCGGTACGAGCGCCAGGCCAGGAGGTCCGCGCACGGCACCTCGGAGGCGGGGGCGGACGGACGTCCGGGCGAGCGTTCGAGCCGAGGATCGCACCGGAGCGCGGGCCGGGGACCAGACACGGAGGCCACGCGGACCCCCGCCGAACGGCACCTGTCCGAGGCCCAGGACCTGCTCTGGAACGGGTACAGCTCCCTGGGACTGGAGCGGCTGCGCGGTCTCGGCGCGGACCACGAGGCCACCCCGGCCGTGCGCGCCGAGGCGCACAAGACGCTCTCCAACTGGCACCGCGCGACGGGTCAGCCCGACAGCGCCCGCGACCACGCCCACCTGGCCGACCTCGCCGCCCCACGCGCCGCCCGGGGGGCCTCCGGGGTCCCCTCGCTGCTGACGGCGCGCATCCGGGCGCCGCGCGCGGCCCGGCACTTCGACGTGGTGCTGATGTCGGACTTCCGCCTGCCCGGCGGCAGCACCGGCAGCAACCTCCAGGAGATCACCGCGCAGCGTGACGCGGGGCTGACCACCGGCCTCGTGCACCACCCGGTGCTGCGCGCCGACCAGTCCCGGGGCGTGAACCCCAGGATCCTGGCCACCGTGGACAACGACCGGGTCCGCTTCGTGGCCCCGGACGAACGCGTCACCTGCGACCTGCTGGTGGTGCGGTTCCCGCTGATCGGCCAGCACCCGATGGACGTCCTTCCGTCGGTGGAGGCCGCGCGGCGGATCGTGGTCCTCAATCAGACACCGAACCGCCGGTACGGGGTCGGGGCGGACGGGGCCGGGCGCGGGGTGCGCGAGGACGCCGCCCCGAACGAGGCGTGGAACGTCGCCCGCTGTGTGGAGGGGTTCACCAGCATGCTCGGGGAGCACACCTGGTACCCGATCAGTCCGAGGGTGCGTGAGGCGATGGTGCTGCACCACGCCTCGGAGATGGCGGGGGTCCCGCTGGCGGACGAGGACTGGACCAACATCATCGACCTCGACGCGTGGCGGCGCGGCGGACGACGGAACCCGGACGGCCGGGTGCTGCTCGGCCGCCACTCACGGGACGACCGGGACAAGTGGCCGGAGGACCCGGCGGTGCTGGCCGCCGCGTACCCGGCGCTGCCCGGCTGGGAGACGCACGTGCTGGGTGGGACGACCCACGCCGAGCGGACGCTGGGCGGGTTGCCCGAGCACTGGACCGGGCACCCGTTCGACTCGGTGGGCGTCCGCGAGTTCCTGCACGGGCTGGACGCGTACGTGTACTTCACGGGTCAGGGCTACCTGGAGTCGTTCGGCCGTGCCCCGCTGGAGGCCGTCGCGGTCGGTCTGCCGACCGTCCTCCCGCACTCGTTCGCGCCGGTCTTCGGGGACGCGGCGCTCTACGCGGAGCCTGAGGGTGTCAGCGCCGAGGTCGAGGCGCTGATGGGGGACGAGGAACGGTACGCCCGGCAGGTGCGGACCGGCCACGAGGTGCTGCGTGAACGGTTCAGCCGTCAGACGCACCTGCGCAGGCTGGCCGAGCTCGGGGTGCGGGTACCGGCGGAGCTCGTGGAGTCCCCGAGGGCGCTGCTGGTTCCCTGATCCCGTGCGGGACCGGGCGGGGCGATCCGGGTGGAGGGGGTGAGGGGGAAACTCTCACCCCCTCCGCTCCTTTAACACGGGAATCCTGAAAACCGAAAAGGTCATGGAGTACATAAAGGATTTCCGACCACAAGTAACAACAAAAGACAATGTCATAGTGGCGCACATCACACCATTTCCCGGGGGTTGTGCCCGACCTGGAACGTGACCGTGATCACAGCGACCTAACGTTGAGTGGCAGACCGGTTCGCTACTGCTTCCCCCGCAGCACTGCTCGCCCACAGCGATCCAGCATCCGGGAGCGGTCACGGCCACCTGAGGCACGGGTCCGCGCCCCGTCCCCGGGTCCGACCGCTCTCCACAGGAGGTGGAGACCACGGTGACCCCCACTCACGACGCGCGCCCCGGCGGCGGCCGGGCACGCCTGAGCCAGCGAACACTGCGCACCGACCGATGGTGGCTGGGCCCGACCCTGACGACGTTGGGGCTGGCCACCTTCCTCGTCTACGGGGCGGCCCGGGTGTTCCAACAGGACCACTACTGGGTCCAGGAGCACCACTACCTGACCCCCTTCTACTCCCCCTGCCTCGCCCAGCAGTGTGTCCCCGACGCGTCGCTCCTCGGCCGACTGCCGTGGGAGTTCCCCCCGATCCTCCCCTACGCCCTGCTCAGCCTGCCGATCCTGCTGCTGTTCCGGGTGACCTGCTACTACTACCGCAAGGCCTACTACCGCTCGGTCTGGCAGGCGCCGACCGCCTGCGCCGTGCGTGAGCCGCACCGGACCTACACGGGCGAGACCCGGCCGCTGATGCTCCCCCAGAACGGGCACCGGTACTTCTTCTACTTCGCCGGGGCCATCGTCCTGGTCAACACCTGGGACATGATCGTCCCCTTCTTCCACGGCACGGACGGCGGGTTCGGCGTCGGGATCGGCAACCTCGTCATGCTCACCAACGTGGTGCTGCTGTGGTGCTACACGTTCGGCTGCCACTCGTGTCGGCACATCATGGGCGGCCGGCTGCGCAGCTTCGGCGGGCGACCGGTCCGCTACTGGCTCTGGTCCCGCGCCTCCGCGCTGAACGACCGGCACATGCTGTTCGGCTGGCTCAGCATCGCCTCGCTGATCGCCACGGACGCCTACGTCGCGTTGGTCGCCAGCGGCACCATCACGGACCCGCGCATCCTCAACTGACCGGCGAAGGAGTACACGCGCCCCATGCCCCCCACGCCCGGCCCTTCCTCCAGGCTCTCCCCGACGTCCGGGAACTCCCCGACCTCACCGGAGCCACCGTCACCGCCCCCGCCGACAGGACACCCGCCGCCCTCCCCGGGGCGTGCCTCAGCCGAGCCCTCGCCGCGGTCGCGCCACCGCGAGGGGAACGGGGTCACCCGACACCGCTACGACGTCGTGGTGGTCGGGGCGGGCGGCGCCGGGCTCCGCGCCGCGATCGCCGCCCGGGAACAGGGCAAACGCACCGCGATCGTGTCGAAGTCGCTCTTCGGGAAGGCACACACGGTGATGGCGGAGGGCGGCGCCGCGGCCGCCCTCGGCAACACCAACGCGGCCGACAGCTGGAAGGTGCACTTCCGCGACACCCTGCGCGGCGGGAAGTTCCTGAACGACCCCCGCATGGCGGAACTCCACGCCAGGGAGGCGCCCGAACGCATCCTGGAACTGGAGTACTGGGGCGCGCTGTTCGACCGCACAGAGGACGGGCGGATCAGCCAGCGCAACTTCGGCGGACACGAGTACCCGCGCCTGGCCCACGTGGGCGACCGCACCGGGCTGGAGCTCATCCGCACCCTCCAGCAGCGGATCGTGGCCCTCCAACAGGCGGACGCGGCGGAGTTCGGTGACCCGGACGAGCGGCTGGCGGTGTTCGCCGAGACCGCCGTGACCAGCCTGGTCAGGGAGGGAGGAGACGACGGTCGGATCGTCGGGGCGTTCGGCTACCGCAGGGTGGACGGCGGGTTCGTGCTGTTCGAGGCCCCCACCGTCATCCTCGCCACCGGCGGCATCGGCAAGGCCTTCCGCACCACGTCCAACTCCTGGGAGTACACCGGGGACGGGCACGCCCTGGCCCTGCGCGCGGGCGCCTCGCTGATCAACATGGAGTTCGTCCAGTTCCACCCCACCGGGATGGTCTGGCCCCCGTCGGTCAAGGGAATCCTCGTCACCGAGTCCGTACGGGGTGACGGTGGCGTGCTGCGCAACTCCCGGGGCGAACGGTTCATGTTCGACTACGTGCCCGACGTCTTCCGGTCGCAGTACGCCGAGACCGAGGAGGAGGCGGACGGCTGGTACGACGATCCGACGCGCCATCGCAGACCGCCGGAGCTGCTGCCCCGGGACGAGGTGGCCCGGGCGATCAACAGCGAGGTCAAGGAGGGGCGGGGCTCCCCGCACGGCGGTGTGTTCCTGGACGTGTCCTCGCGGCTTCCCGCCGAGGAGATCAGGCGTCGGCTGCCGTCCATGCACCACCAGTTCAGGGAGCTGGCGGACGTGGACATCACCGCCGAGCCGATGGAGGTGGGTCCCACCTGCCACTACGTGATGGGCGGGGTGCGGGTGGACGCCGACACCGCCGCGTCGGACGTTCCCGGTCTGTTCGCCGCCGGGGAGGTGGCGGGCGGGATGCACGGTTCCAACCGTCTGGGCGGCAACTCGCTGTCCGACCTGCTGGTGTTCGGTCGCCGGGCGGGGCTGGGCGCCGCCGCGTACGTGGACGCGTTGGAGGCGGGCGAGGGGGACTCGACCCCGGCGACCGGCGTGTTGGAGCGGGCGGCGGCGGAGGCCGTCGCCTCGTCGCTGGCGCCGCTCAAACAGGGCGCCGGGGAGAACCCGTACACCATCCACTCCGAGCTCCAGGACACCATGAACGACCTGGTCGGGATCATCCGCAGGGGACCGGAGGTGGAACGGGCCCTGGAGCGGTTGGCGGCGCTGGCCGAGCGGGTGGACGTGCTCAGCGCCCCGGGAGACCGGGTGTACAACCCCGGATGGCACCTGGCGCTGGCCCTGCCCAACATGCTGCTGGTGTCCGAGGCGGTGGCGCGGGCGGCACTGGAGCGCACGGAGTCGCGGGGCGGCCACACACGGGACGACTGTCCGGAGATGTCGGCCGAGTGGCGTCGGGTGAACCTGTCCGTGCGCGCGGTCGACGGGCGCGTGGAGCTGGAGCGGACCCCCCTCGCGGACATCCCCGGTGAGCTGCTCGCACTCTTCGACCGGGACGAGCTGGCCAAGTACCTGACCAAGGAGGAGCTACCCGACGACGCCCAGGGCCGGGACGGTCCGGGCGACGCGGCCGGGGCTGGCGGTGCCGACGGTGCGGACGAGACGAACGGTGGGAACGGAGCAGGGGCGAGCGAGGAGGACACGTCATGAGCGAGCGGACGTTCCGCGTGTGGCGCGGCGGTCCGGACGGAGAACTCACCGAGTACCGGGTGGAGGTGAACGAGGGCGAGGTCGTCCTGGACGTGCTGCACCGGCTCCAGGCCACCCAGGCGTCGGACATGGCGGTGCGGTGGAACTGCAAGGCGGGCAAGTGCGGTTCCTGCTCCGTGGAGATCAACGGTCGGCCCCGTCTGTCCTGTATGACCAGGATGAGCGTGTTCGAGGACGACGAGGTCGTCACCGTGACCCCGATGCGCACCTTCCCCGTGGTCCGTGACCTCGTGTGCGACGTCTCCTTCAACTACGCCAAGGCCAGGGAGATCCCGTCGTTCACCCCCGCGCCGGGGACAGAGCCGGGCGACTTCCGGATGCGGCAGGCGGACGTGGAGCGTTCGCAGGAGTTCCGCAAGTGCATCGAGTGCTTCCTGTGCAACGACGTGTGCCACGTGATCCGTGACCACGAGGAGAACAAGGAGCACTTCTCGGGCCCGAGGTTCCTGATGCGGGTCGCGGAGTTGGAGATGCACCCCGAGGACACGGCGGACCGGCGCCGCACGGCGCAGGAGGAGTTCGGGCTCGGGTACTGCAACATCACCAAGTGCTGCACGGAGGTGTGCCCCGAGGGGATCCACATCACGGACAACGCCCTGATCCCGTTGAAGGAACGCGTGGTGGACCGGAAGTACGACCCGTTGGTGTGGCTGGGGTCGAAGATCGGCCGTCGGCCGAAGGACACCCCCATCGCCCCGAACGTCCGCCGCCCGGAGGAGGGCCGGGGAACGGCGTAGGGCGTGCGCCGTGGATGCTTTCGGTTGACTCGGCGCTCGCGCCGATCGATGCGAGCGGCCGTCTCCCCTGCTGTGCGCCGCTACGCAGGCTCCGCAGCCTCGCACAGCGGGGGCCCGCACCGGTTCGGCTGTGCGAGCTTCGGAGGCGTTGCGGGAACGAGGTCCGGGGAGCGGGAGGAGGGCGGGGGGCTGGCGGGGCGGCGGCGGTCCGGTCGCCCGGCCCCTCCCGCCGCGGGGCCGCGGCGCCGGGGGTCAGAAGCCCCGGGCGGACCACTCCTCCAGGTGGTGGGCGGCCTCCGCGATGGTGGTGGACTCGCCGTGGCCCGGGTGGACGATGGTGTCGCCCGGGAGGGTGGTCAGCTGGTCGCGGATGGACGCGATGATCGTGGGGAAGTCCGAGGAGGGCTGGCCGGTGGCGCCGGGGCCGTCGGGGAAGAGGGTGTCGCCGCTGAAGACCACGCCGAGTTCCGGGGAGTGGAAGGAGACCCCGCCGGGCGTGTGACCCGGGGTGTGCAGCACGGTGAGCTCCACGTCGCCCGCGCGCAGGACCTCGCCGTGCAGGAGGGGCGCGTCCGGTTCACGGTAGGGGTGGACCTGGTGCCACAGCTCGGAGTCGTCCGGGTGGAGGAGGATCGGGCAGTCCGTGAGGTCGGCCAGGGCGACGGCCGCGTTGATGTGGTCCGGGTGGCCGTGGGTGCACACGATGGCCATGAGTTCGCGGTCGCCCAGGCCCCGGGCGATGCGCTCGTGGTCGTGGGCGGCGTCGATCACCACCGCGCTCTCGTCGTTGCCGACGATCCACACGTTGTTCTCGATGTCGGACTCGGCGCCCTCGACGCTGAAGACACCCGAGGTACGCAGCTGCTGGATGGGGGTCACACTCTCACCGCCTCACGTTGGGATTTCGAGCCTATCCCTCCGGGGGCGTCGACACGTGCGGTTGCGCGTCGAAGTCCCGGCGTAGCGCGTAGGGCTGAATGAGTCCCAGACCGTGGGCGTGTCGGGCCCGGACCTGCACCACCTGGAGGCCCTCCTCGTCGGTGAGGCTCTCGGCCAGGGCCTCGTCGATGAGGACCGTGCCGGGCCGGGCGAAGGAGGTGAGTCTGCTGGACCGGTTGACGGTGGTGCCGAAGACGTCCCCGTGCAGGGTGAGGACCGGGCCGTAGGCGACACCCACCCGGACGTCGGGGACCTCCACGTGGGTCTTCACACCGGAGGCCAGGCGCAGGGCGATGTCCGCTGCCTGGAGGGGTGAGTCCGCGACGTAGAGCACCTCGTCCCCGAGGGTCTTGACCACGCGCCCGCCACCGGAGGCGACGATGTCGGCGGCGGTGGCCTCGAAGCCCTCCACCACGCCCGCGAGTTCGACCTCGTCGAGCTCCCGGCTCAGGGTGGTGAAGGAGACCAGGTCCGCGAAGCCCACGATCAGCGGGTAGTAGTTCGGGACGATGTCGTTGTTGTTGGACATCACCGCGAGGGTGCGCGCCGTGGAGGCGGCGAGCTGGCGGCGCCAGATGTGCAGGAGGAGGCGCTCCACGTCCGGCAGGAGCTCCTTGACCTGGTTCATCAGGGGGCTGGCGGAGTCCTCGTTCTGGAAGATGAGGGTGCTCAGGATGCTGGTCTGCCAGTCCGCGAGTCTGGCCATGGTCTGGCCCATGGCACGGGCGAAGCGGACCACGCCCTCCTCGTCGAGGAGCCCCTCCTTCAGGAGGGAGTTGGTGATGCGGAGCGCCTCGACGTCGCTCTCGGCGAAGATCACCGAGTCGTCGCCCAGCGTGGGGAAGCCCAGGGCACGCCAGACGCGTTCGGCCAGTTCGGGGTCGGCTTCGGCGAGCTCGACCGCCTGTTCCCTGGTGTAGACCGCTTCACCACCGAGCAGGACGGACTCGATCGCTTTCGGGTCAGGACGCGACGGCATACGTTCTCTTTCACGGCCTTACCGCACGGGGGCGGTGTGGGATGCACCTCCAGCTTACGCCGATGGTGCGCCAGGGTCAGGTTCCCGACGGGTACTCGGGCCGCTGGGCCGCGTTGACCTGGCGGTAGATCTCCGACTGGAACCACTGGGGTCTGGGCACGCGCTGGAGGACCATGCCCTCCTGCTCGGACGCCGACTGAATGGACAACGTTCCGTACCGCATGATCCGTTCCCAGAGGGAGATGTTGAAGGAGACATCGTTGACCCTGGTGAGCGGCATGTCCCGGCCCTGTTTGGAGATGATGCCGTCACGCATCATCAGGCGCCGGTTGGTGAGGATGTAGACCGTGGTCGCCCACTTGAGCATGGGGACGAACCAGAAGGCCAGGGCCGCGACGACCCCGACGGCCACCACGACGCCCGCGGCGATCAGGCTCCAGTCCTCGGACCAGGGGATGAAGAAGAGGGCGGTGCCGACGACACCGATGATGAGGAACAGGGCGACGAACTCCCCGGCGAGGAGGGTCCAGTGCTGCCGTGCGACGTGGACGAGTTCCTCGTCGTCGGAGAGATAGCGGTCCGCGATAGCCATGAAAGTGATGATGGCACACGATTCATCGGCCTGGCCGGACGTGTACGACGTCTCCGGCGCTGAGGGCCCGCCCCTCCACGAGCAGGCGCGCCTGGTCGTCCACGCCCGTGGCGGTGCCGTCCAGGTAGGTGTCCCCAGGCAGGTGGACTCGGACCCGGCGGCCGATGGTCACGCAGACGTCCCGGTACTCGTCGGCGGGCTCCCAGGCGGAGTAGCGCCGCTCGAACTCCTCCAGGACCGCAACGAGGAGGGTCTCCCGGAGGGTGTCGGCGCCCTCGGCGCGCAGGGACGTGGCGGTCTCCACCGGGAGTTCGTCGCGCGTCTGGGAGACGTTCAGCCCCATGCCGACCACGATCCCGGGGCGGTCGGGGTCGGAGAAGTCGGCCTCCGCGAGGATCCCGGCGAGCTTCCGCTCACCGAGGAGCAGGTCGTTGGGCCACTTGAGCCGCGTCTCCAGGCCCGTCGTCCGCCGGACGGCGGCGACGGCCGCCAGGCCCATCAGCGGGGACACCCAGCCGAGTTCCTCCGAGGGCACCCCGGGGCGGACGAGGAGCGAGAAGGTGAGCGCGACCCGTGGCGGGGTCGTGAACCCGCGCCCGAGCCTTCCCTTCCCGGCGGTCTGGTGCTCGGTGACCAGCACCGTGCCCTCGGGGGCGCCCTCTTTGGACCTCGCGACCAGTTCGGTGTTGGTGGACCCGGCTTCGGGGACCACGTCGACGCGTCGCCAGAGCCCGCCGGGCCGGATCACCGCCGAGGTGATCGCGGCCCGGTCCAGGGACGGGATCTCGTTCATCCCACCATTACAGCAGTCAGCCGGTGTTCTGGAGACCGGCGGCCACGCCGTTGACGGAGAGCAGGAGCAGTCGCTCCAGGTGCTCGCTGTCCTCCTCGGACAGGGAGTCCGCCTCCTCGCCGCGCAGCGCCTCCAGAGCACGGAGCTGGAGGTGGCTGAGCGCGTCCACGTAGGGGTTGCGCAGGTCCACGGCGCGGGACAGGACCGCGCGGTTCTCCAGCAGGCGGCTGTGGCCGGTCACCCTGAGGACGAGCTCGCGGGTCAGGTCGTACTCCCGCAGGACCGTCTCGCTGAGTTCGGGCCGGTCGCCCAGCGCGAGGTAGCGCTCCGCGATGGTGCGGTCGGTCTTGGCCAGGCTCATCTCGGCGTTGTCCAGCAGCGACGCGAACAGGGGCCACTCGCGGTAGGCCGCCTGGAGGACGGGCAGGTCCGCCACGGCGGCCAGGCCGGTGCCGAGACCGAACCAGCCGGGCAGGTTCACCCGGGTCTGGGTCCACGCGAACACCCACGGGATCGCCCGCAGGTCGCCCAGCCCCCGGGCGGCGCCGCGCCGGGAGGGGCGCGACCCCAGGCGGAGCTCACCGAGCTCCTCCAGCGGGCTGACCTGGGAGAACCACACCGCGAAGTCCTCGGTGCCGATCAGCGACAGGTACGCCTCCTGGGCGGCCTCCGCGATGGTGTCGGCGTGGCGCCGGTAGAGCTCGGCGGCGGTGCGCTCGTGCTCCTGGACGGCGTCGGTGGAGGCCATCAGGACGGCGTGGCCGACCTGTTCGATGTGGCGGCGGCCGATCGCGGCCTGTCCGTAGCGGGCGAAGATGACCTCGCCCTGTTCGGTGACCTTGAACCGCCCGTCGACCGAGCCCGGCGCCTGGGCGAGCAGGGCGCGGCTGGCCGGGCCGCCGCCACGGCCCAGGGAACCGCCCCGGCCGTGGAACAGGGTCAGGCGCACGTCGTGTTCGCGGGCCCAGGCGGACAGCCGGGCCTGGGCGTCGTACAGGCGCAGGGTGGCGCTGACCGGGCCCACGTCCTTGGCGGAGTCGCTGTAGCCGAGCATCACCTCCAGGCGCCGGTCGTTGTCGGCCAGGCGCTGGCGGACCGGCGGGAGGTCGAGCATCCCGGCCAGCACCCCGGGCGAGGCCTCCAGGTCGGCACCGGTCTCGAAGAGCGGGATGACGTCCAGGACCGGCACGCGCTTGGGCGGCAGGGCGTAGGTGGCCAGCTTGTGGACGGCCTCGATGTCCTCGGCCGAGCGGGTGAAGCTGACGATGTAGCGGCGGCAGGCCTCCACTCCGAAGCGCTCCTGGATCCAGGAGACGGTCCGGATGGTGTCGAGGACCTCCTCGGTGCGCTCCGAGAGCGCGCCGCCGGACTCCAGTTCGGCCAGGGCCGCGGCGTGGACCTCGCTGTGCTGGCGGATCTCCAGTTCGGCCAGGTGGAAGCCGAAGGTCTCGGCCTGCCAGACGAGGTGCTGGAGGTCGCCGTAGGCCTGGCGGACCGCTCCTGCTGCGGCGAGGGACTCCTGGACCAGGCGCAGGTCCGCGAGGAACTCCTCGGCGTCGGTGTAGGCGAGGTCGGCGTCGCGTTCGCGAGTGGCGCGCAGGCGGGTGGTGGCCAGGAGCAGGAGCTGGCGGTGGGGTTCGTTGGGTGAGCGCTGGGTGATCTCGCCCATGAGCGTGGGCTGGCCCGCCCTCGCCTCGGAGATCGCGTCCAGGAGCGCGGGACTGGCCGGGGTCAGGTTGGAGTAGACGGTCAGGGCCCGGGCGATCCGGCCGCAGGCGGTTTCGAGGCCGCGCAGGATGTGCTCGGACTGGATGGTCATCGCCTCGCGGGTCACCTCGTGGGTGACGAAGGGGTTGCCGTCCCGGTCGCCGCCGATCCAGCTGCCGTAGCGCACGAAGGGCGTGGCACGGGGCGGGCGGGTGCCGGTGCCCTCGGGGTCGATGGCGGTGTCGAGGGTCCGGTAGACCTCCGGCACGATCGCGAAGATCGTCTCGTCGAAGGCGGCGAGGGCGGTGCGCACCTCGTCGAGGGGGTCCAGCTTCGTGTAGCGCAGCTGGGAGGTGCGCCAGAGGAGGTCGATCTCCTCCAGCAGGCGGCGGTGCGCCTCCGCGGCGGCGGCACTGCCCTCGTGCGCGGTGTGCAGGTCGTCCAGCTGGGCGCTGATGCGCAGGATGGAGGTGGAGACGGCGCGGCGCCGAGCCTCGGTGGGGTGGGCGGTGAGCACCGGGTGGAACTCCATGCCCTCGATCAGCGCGCTCAGGCGCTCCTCGCCGCCCTCTCCCTCGCGGACGGCGCGCACGGCGGCGGCCAGCGACTCGCGGGGCGGGTTGTGGGCGTCGTCGCGTTCGCGCAGGGCGCGCATGCGCTGGTGTTCCTCGGCCAGGTTGGCCAGGTGGAAGTAGACCGTGAAGGCACGGGCGACCTGCTTGGCGCGTTCCAGGGGCCAGGCCGCGACCAGGCGGGTGATCTCCTCGGTGGTGACGGTGCCGTCGCGGGCACCGATCACCGCGTGTCGGAGTTTCTCGACATCCGCGAGCAGGTCCGCGCCGCCGCTTTCGGCGAGGACCGTTCCGAGCATCTCACCGAGCAGCTTGACGTCATTCCTGAGCTGTTCGGGGACTTCCTGGCGGGCACTGTCGCGTTCTGCGCTAACCGCTGTCATAGGGCCGACCCTACAGAGATCACGCCTGGCGGCATGCGCGCGGGGCCGGTTTCTCGCGGTTTTGCCCAGGAGTTAACCGGTGTTCCGTAAACGGTCGCAATTCACAATTACTCACTTTTCTCGGGCATCCTTTACACACCGCGTTTCCCAGCGGTCACCCCTCGACACTCGGACCCCGGGGGGCTGGACCTACTGACGAGTAACCTGGACCGCGTGAAGGCGAACCGGACCCTCGCGGCTAACCTGGGCTGTTATGGCCACAGAAGCCCCTGAACCGCTGTCCGCGGCTGAGATCGACATCCACACGACCGCGGGAAAGCTCGCGGACCTGCGACGACGTAGGTACGAAGCCGTCCACGCCGGCTCGGCGCGGGCTGTCGAGAAGCAGCACGCCAAAGGCAAGATGACCGCCCGCGAGCGGATCGACGCACTGGTCGATCCGGGCTCGTTCGTCGAGTTCGACGCACTGGCCCGGCACCGCTCGACCAACTTCGGCCTCGACGCCAACCGCCCCTACGGGGACGGTGTGGTCACCGGCCACGGAACCGTCGACGGCCGCCCCGTCGCGGTCTTCAGCCAGGACGTCACCGTCTTCGGCGGATCACTGGGCGAGGTCTACGGCGAGAAGATCTGCAAGGTCCTCGACCACGCCCTCACCAACGGGTGTCCCGTCGTGGGCATCAACGAGGGCGGCGGCGCGCGCATCCAGGAGGGCGTCGTCGCGCTCGGCCTGTACGCGGAGATCTTCAAGCGCAACACGCACGCCTCCGGCGTCGTCCCGCAGATCTCCCTGATCATGGGCGCCACGGCCGGCGGGCACGTCTACTCCCCCGCCCTCACCGACTTCGTCGTGATGGTCGACGAGACCTCCCAGATGTTCATCACCGGTCCCGACGTCATCAAGACCGTCACCGGCGAGGACGTCTCCATGGAGGACCTGGGCGGCGCCACCGCGCACTCGACCAGGTCGGGGGTCTCCCACTACCAGGGGGCCGACGAGCAGGACGCCATCGACTACGTGAAGTCGCTGTTGTCGCACCTGCCCGACAACAACCTGGAGGAGGCCCCGCGGCTGGCCCCCGAGGACGACCCGGGCGACGAGACCACCGACACCGACCTGGCCCTGGACACCTTCGTCCCGGACTCGGCCAACCAGCCGTACGACATGAAGCGGGTCATCGAGTCGGTCCTGGACGACGGCGAGTTCCTGGAGGCGCACGCCCAGTTCGCCACCAACATCGTGGTGGGCTTCGGGCGGGTCGACGGCCAGTCCGTCGGCATCGTCGCCAACCAGCCCATGAGCCTCGCGGGCTGCCTGGACATCCACGCCTCCGAGAAGGCCGCGCGGTTCGTGCGCACCTGCGACGCGTTCAACGTGCCCGTCCTCACCTTCGTGGACGTGCCCGGCTTCCTGCCCGGCACCGACCAGGAGTGGGACGGCATCATCCGCCGGGGCGCCAAGCTGCTGTACGCCTACGCCGAGGCCACCGTCCCGCTGATCACCGTGATCACCCGCAAGGCGTTCGGCGGTGCCTACGACGTCATGGGCTCCAAGCACCTGGGGGCCGACGTCAACCTGGCCTGGCCGACCGCCCAGATCGCGGTCATGGGCGCGCAGGGCGCGGTCAACATCCTGCACCGGCGCACGCTCGCCGCCGCCGACGACGTCGAGGCCGAGCGGACCCGTCTGGTCGGGGAGTACGAGGACACCCTGCTGAACCCGTACTCCGCCGCCGAACGCGGCTACGTGGACGGCGTCATCCTGCCCTCGGAAACCCGGGTGCAGGTCACCAAGGCGCTGAGGGCGCTGCGCAACAAGCGCAGGCAGCTCCCGCCCAAGAAGCACGGGAACATCCCGCTGTGAGCGCGCCCGAGAAGCCGTCCCCGCACCTGGTGGTGGTCAGGGGCGAGCCCGCCGAGGAGGAGCTCGCCGCGCTGACCGCCGTGCTCGCCGCCCGCGCGGCGGCGGCCCGGGCCGCCGCCGAGGCCCCCGAGCCCGAGCGGCCCGTCTCCGGCTGGCGGGACCGCGCGCGGGGCGTGCGCACCCCGCCGCGCCCCGGCCCCGGCGCCTGGCGCCTGAGCACCAGGTGACGCCTGACGTGCTCCCCCGATACCCAGACCCTTCGTCGAGCGGTCGGCGTGTGACCCGCTCCGTGCTCCAGCTGGAGGATTTCCACCGTGCGTAAAGTTCTGATCGCCAACCGGGGCGAGATCGCCGTGCGCATCGCCCGCGCCTGCCGCGACGCCGGGATCGCCAGCGTCGCGGTCTACGCCGAACCCGACCTGGACGCCCTGCACGTCAAGGTCTCCGACGAGGCGCACAGCCTGGGCGGCTCCACCCCCGCCGACTCCTACCTGGACATCGGCAAACTCCTCGCCGTCGCCGCCACCTCCGGCGCGGACGCCGTCCACCCCGGCTACGGGTTCCTGGCCGAGAACGCCGACTTCGCCCAGGCCGTGATCGACGCCGGTCTGACCTGGATCGGCCCGCCCCCGTCCGCGATCACCGCCCTGGGCGACAAGGTCCAGGCCCGCCACATCGCCCAGAAGGTCGGCGCCCCGCTCGTCGCGGGCACCCCCGACCCGGTGGAGTCCGCCGAGGAGGTCGTGGCCTTCGCCGAAGAGCACGGTCTGCCGATCGCGATCAAGGCCGCCTTCGGCGGCGGCGGCCGCGGCCTCAAGGTCGCCTACACCCTGGACGAGGTCGCCGACGCCTACGAGTCGGCGGTGCGCGAGGCGGTGACCGCGTTCGGTCGAGGCGAGTGCTTCGTGGAGCGCTACCTGGACAAGCCGCGCCACGTGGAGACCCAGTGCCTGGCCGACACCCACGGCAACGTCGTGGTGGTCTCCACCCGTGACTGCTCCCTCCAGCGCCGCCACCAGAAGCTCGTGGAGGAGGCGCCCGCCCCGTTCCTGTCCCCCGACCAGATGGAGCGGCTGTACTCCGCCTCCAAGGCCATCCTCGCCGAGGCCGGCTACGTGGGCGCGGGCACCTGCGAGTTCCTCGTCGGGGTGGACGGCACCATCTCCTTCCTGGAGGTCAACACCCGGCTCCAGGTCGAGCACCCGGTCACCGAGGAGGTCACCGGTATCGACCTGGTCCGCGAGATGTTCCGCGTCGCGGACGGCGAGGAGCTGGGCTACGGCGACCCCGAGGTCCGCGGCCACTCCTTCGAGTTCCGGATCAACGCCGAGGACCCGGGCCGCGGCTTCATGCCCGCCCCCGGCACCATCACCGCCCTGACCCTGCCCGGCGGTCCCGGGGTGCGGGTGGACACCGGCTGCGAGGCCGGGTTCACCGTCCCGCAGGCCTTCGACTCGATGGTCGCCAAGCTGATCGTCACCGGGCGCACCCGCTCCGAGGCGCTCCAGCGCTCCCGGCGGGCGCTGGCGGAGTTCGCGGTGGGCGGCATGCCCACGGTGATCCCGTTCCACCAGGCCGTCGTGTCCGACCCGGCGTTCGCCCCGGCCGACCCCGACCAGCCGTTCGGTGTGTACACCCGGTGGATCGAGACCGAGTTCGAGAACACCATCGCCCCCTGGGACGGCACACCGGGCGAGGCCGAGGAGAACGCCCGCGAGACCGTGACGGTCGAGGTGGGCGGCCGACGGGTCGAGGTCGTCCTGCCCGCGTCACTGGGTGTGGCGGCGGCCCCGGCGGCCGAGAACGGCGCGAAGCGCAGGCGCGCCTCCCGCAAGGGCGGCGCCGCTACGGCGGCGGGTGGTGACTCCCTGGTCTCCCCGATGCAGGGCACCGTGGTCAAGCTCGTGGCCGAGGAGGGCCAGACGGTGGCCGAGGGAGACACCGTGGTGGTCATCGAGGCCATGAAGATGGAGCAGCCGCTCACCGCCCACCGGGCCGGGACCGTGACCGGCCTCAAGGTCACCCCCGGCGAGACCGTGGGCAACGGCGCCGTGGTCTGCGAGATCAAGGACGCGTAGAAGGCGCGGACCCGGGGTCCGCGAAGGGGAGGCGCCGCTCCGGTGCCTCCCCTTCGGCGTCCGGCGGGCGTGATCCTCGTCGCGTCGACCGCCGGGAAGACCCAGCCCAGTAAGGGCTCCGGAGGGCGCCTTCGAGAGGAACGCCCGTTTGTGTATGGAAAAGGTAAGTAATCCGGGTTAGTGTTCTCGACTGTGACGAACATCTGGGGACTGACGCGAAGGTGGCACATCGACCTGTGCCGCTTCAGCAGCCACGCGTGTAGCTAGGTCCACGCGCGCCCGCGCCTTCCGCCGGGCAGCGCGCCGCTCACCCTTCCCAGGTCACCCATCCCGGTGATGCCCGACCGATCCCCTGCGCCGAGCTCCCGCGGCCCGCCACGCCGACCCGTGACGTCGCACGTGTGCGCCCGGCCACCCATCCCTGGAGTCATCCTTCCGTGTCTGAGCAGACCACAGTTCCCAGACGTCAACCGCGTTTTCCCTTCGCCGCACAGGTCCTCGCCGGTGTCGTCCTCGGCATCGTGCTCGGTGTCGTGGCCCTCCAGATCGGCCCCGTCGGTGACGGTGAGCCGAACTGGCTGGCCGTCACCCTGGAGACCGTCGGCTCGACCTTCGTGGCGCTGCTGCGCACGATCGTGCCGCCGCTGATCGTCCTCGCCGTCATCTCCTCCATCGCCAACCTGCGCAACGTCGCCAACGCCGCGCGCCTGGCCTGGAAGACCCTGCTCTGGTTCGCCATCACCGCGCTGGTCTCCGTGGCCATCGCGATCGCGATCGGCCTGAGCCTGCGCCCCGGCCTGAACAGCGCCGTGGACGCGGGCACCGCCGCCGAGCCCTCCAACACCGGTTCGTGGCTGGCCTTCATCGAGAGCATCGTCCCGGCCAACTTCCTGGGCCTGGCCGCGAGCACCTCCGCCGCCGACGACGGCTCGCTGAGCACGTCGCTGTCGTTCAACGTGCTCCAGCTGATCGTGATCGCCGTGGTCCTGGGCATCGCGGCCGTGAAGGTCGGCAAGCCCGCCGAGCCCTTCATCGCCTTCACCACCTCCACCCTGGAGGTCGTGCTCAAGGCTCTGTGGTGGGTCATCCGCCTCGCCCCGATCGGCACCGTGGGTCTGCTGGGCAACGCCGTCTACAGCTACGGCTGGACCACCATCGGCGCCCTCGGGCAGTTCACCGTGGCGATCTACCTCGGCCTGGCCCTGGTGCTGTTCGTCGTCTACCCGCTGGTCGCTCGGCTCAACGGCCTCTCCCCGGTCAAGTACTTCACCGGTGTGTGGCCCGCCGTCCAGCTCGGTTTCGTGTCGCGCTCCTCGCTGGGCACCCTGCCCGTCACCCAGCGCGTCGCCGAGCAGAACTTCGGCGTGCCGCGCCACTACTCCGCCTTCGCGGTGCCGTTCGGCGCCACCACGAAGATGGACGGCTGCGCCGCGATCTACCCGGCGATCTCCGCGATCTTCGTCGCCCAGTTCTTCGGCGTCGACCTCGGCGTCACCGACTACCTGCTGATCGTGTTCGTCTCGGTGATCGGCTCCGCCGCCACGGCGGGCACCACCGGCGCGACCGTCATGCTCACCCTGACCCTGTCCACGCTGGGTCTGCCCCTGGAGGGCGTGGGTCTGCTGCTGGCCGTCGACCCGATCCTGGACATGGGCCGCACCGCCACGAACGTGGCCGGTCAGGCGCTGATCCCCGCGATCGTCGCCAAGCGCGAGGGCATCCTCGACGTGGTCCGCTACCACGCCCCGCGCGGCGCCACCGGCTTCGTCCCGGAGGACGAGCCCGGCACCGCCACGGGTGACGCGATCGCCGCCGAGCGCGCGGAGGCGGAACGCACCGCCTCCGATGCCTCGGAGGACGCTCCGTCCCCGGAGCAGGACTCCGACCTCGCTGAGTCGACCGCACGAAGCTAGCCACACCACGCGACGAGGCCCGCCGGATTCCGCCCGGCGGGCCTCGTCGTCTCTCCGGCTCTCGCGAACAGGGGGGATCCGGAGACGGCGGTCGATCTCGGGAACTGTGGCGGTCTCCTGTTCGTCCCTGTGGTTGAGGGAGGCGAGAGGATCGACATGTTGCGCCGCTTGGTAACACCCACAGTGCTGACCGCCGGACTCGCGGCGGCGATGGTGACGTCCGGGGCGGCGTCCGCCACCGCCGACACCGGGACCGAACCCCCGCAGACGCAGGACATCGTCGCGGAGCTGGAGAACGACGGGGTCTTCGTCGACCCGTCGATCGAGGGCTTCCCCAGCGGTGACGAGGCGGCCCTGGAGGCCGCCGTCGCGAACGCGGACACCCCCGTCTACTACGTGCTCCTGCCGAGGGAGGTCGCCACCTCCGAGGCCGGGGTGAACGCCGTGCTGGAGCCGGTCATGGCCGAGGTCGGTGACGGCGCGTACGGAGTCCTCGGCGGGAGTGAACACTTCTACGTCACCTCCCCCAACCTGGAGGACACCGACGCGATCAGGGAGGTCGCGCTCTCCGAGGGCGGCAGCAACCCGACGGACACCCTCGCGGCGGTCCCCGGCGCCGTCCAGACCACCGAGACCGCCGAGGAGGCCCCGGCCGGGGGCGGCGGCTCCGGGCTGGTGCTGCTCACCGTCCTCGTCCTCGTGGCCGCCGCGGGCGGCTGGTACGTCTACAACGCCCGCAAGAAGCGCGAGGCCGAGAAGGCCAAGCAGCTCCAGGAGATCAAGCAGATGGCCACCGAGGACGTCGTCCGCCTCGGTGAGGACGTCGCCCGCCTGGAGATCGACCTGTCCCGGGTGGACGACGCGACCCGCGAGGACTACTCGCGGGCCATGGACTCCTACGACCAGGCCAAGGCCCAGCTGGACACCATCCAGGAGCCCGACCAGGTCCGGCAGGTGACCAGCGCCCTGGAGGACGGCCGCTACTACATGTCCGCCACCCGGGCCCGGATGAACGGCGACCCGGTGCCCGCGCGGCGCGGCCCCTGCTTCTTCAACCCGCAGCACGGCCCCTCCGCCGAGGACGTCACCTGGGCACCGCCCGGGGGCTCCCCCCGGTCGGTCACCGCGTGCGCGGCCTGCGCCCAGGCGGTGCGTACCGGCGGGCAGCCGGACGTGCGCATGGTCGAGGTGGACGGTGAACGGCGTCCGTACTACGACGCCGGTCCCGCGTACTCGCCCTACGCCGGCGGCTACTTCGGCATGAACATGATGATGGGCATGTTCACCGGCATGATGATGGGCTCCATGATGGGGTCGATGATGGGCGGCGGCATGATGGACGCCGGCGGGGACATGGGCGGCGACGCCGGAGGCGACTTCGACGGCGGCGGCGACTTCGGGGACTTCGGCGGCTTCGACTTCTAGCCACCGACGCCGCGCGTGAAGGGGCCCCGGGGGGTGAACTCCCCCGGGCCCCTTCAGCGTCTCCCGCTCCCGCCCTACTCCCGGCCTGCGGGCGTCGACGCGCCCTGGTGGACGCCCTCCACCCAGCGTAGGACTGCCTCGGCGGTCTCCACCGGTGTGGACTCGGTGGTGTCGAGCAGCGTGACGGGCGGCCGCAGCCTCCCCGCCTCCTCCGTCAGCCAGTCCTGGTGGTCCAGCGTCTCGGCGATCCTGGCCTCGTCCCAGCCGCGCCAGTCGGGACGTCTCCTCAGCCTCGTGGCGAGCGCCCGGGGGTCACAGGTGAGCGCGAGGTAGTGGACTCCGGAGAACAGGGCGCGCTCGGGCAGGTGTTCGAGCTCGGGCGGGGCCACGGTCCCGCACAGCACGACGGGTCGCCCGCTCTGCTGGACCATGGCGGCGGTGCGCAGCCAGGTCGAGCGGAACAGGCGGTGGTCGTCGGCCGGGTCGCGCAGGCCGCCCACCCAGAGCAGGTCCTGTTCGAGGACGACGAAGTGCTCGGACAGGCGGGCCAGGAGCTCCCGGGCGACGGTGGACTTCCCCGTGCCGCTGGGTCCCGTGACGCAGAGGAGGGGCAGCCTCAGGAAGGGACGGGTCAGGCCGCAGAAGGAGCAGCGGAGCAGGTGCTCCCCCGCTCCCGTGTCGGGTTCCCCGTCCCATTCCCCGCAGTGTGTACAGATCAGCGGGTGCACGGCCGTCACCTTCTGCGGCTAGTCGAAGAGCTGTTCCAGGAACCCCTTGCGGCGACGGCGGTAGGGGCGTGGGGAGTCGTTGTAGCCGCCGCCCCGGTAGGCGGACGGGGAGTCGGCGTAGCCGCCGCCGTAGCCGCGCGGGGAGTCGGGGTAGCCGCGCCGCTGGCCGGGGTGCTGGCCCGGGTAGGGCTGGGGCGAGTGCGGGTCGGGCGGGACGGCGCCGTAGTGGCGCTGCTCGGCGGAGACCACGCGCTCCAGCTCACCACGGTCCAGGAAGATCCCCTGGCAGCCGTCGCACCGGTCGATGTGGACGCCCTGACGGTCGTAGGTACGCATCTGGCTTTGGCACTTCGGACAGATCACCTGGAAAAGGTAGGCCCGGCCGTGTCAAGGGGATGTAAGGAAACCGGGCCCGCCGTGTGTCCTGCACGTGCCCACACGGCGGGCGGGGCCGGTACCGGGAAGGTTCCCCTCCCCTACTCCGGGGAGGCCAGCATGAGCGAGCGGGCGGCCTCGGTGACGCTGCCCGACAGCGACGGGTACACGGAGAAGGTGTGCGCGATGTCGTCCACGGTCAGGCGCTGCTGCACCGCGATGGACACGCCCAGGATGAGCTCGCTGGCCCGCGGGCCGACGATGACGCCGCCGAGGACGATCCCGGTGTGCTGACGGCAGATGAGCTTGACGAAGCCGTCCTTGACCTGGTTCATCTTGGCGCGCGGGTTGGTGTTCAGCGGCAGGGTGACGGTGCGGCCGTCGATCCGCCCGCTGCGCACGTCGTCCTCGCTGGCGCCGACCGCGGCCAGCTCGGGGTGGGTGAACACGGTGGAGGCGACGGTGGAGAGCTGGAGCGGGGACACGGCCTCGCCCAGCGCGTGCCACATGGCGATGCGTCCCTGCATGGCCGCCACCGAGGCCAGCATGTTCACGCCCGTGCAGTCACCGGCGGCGTACACGCCCGGGACGGTGGTGCGGGAGACCCGGTCGACCTCGACGAAACCGCCCCGGCCCAGGCGCACCCCGGCCTCCTCCAGGCCCAGGCCCTCGGTGTTGGGGATCATGCCGACGGTCATCAGGCAGTGGCTGCCGTCCACGGTGCGGCCGTCGGAGAGGGTCACCCGGACCCCTTCCTCAGTGCGCACGACCGACTCGGCGCGGGTCTGGCTGAGGACGGTCATGCCGCGTCGCATGAAGACCTCCTCCAGCACCTCGGCCGCGTCGGAGTCCTGCGTGGGCATCACCAGCTCACGGGAGGACACGAGGGTGACGTCGGAGCCCAGGGCCTGGTACGCGCTGGCGAACTCGGCGCCGGTGACGCCGGAGCCGACCACGATCAGCTTCTCCGGAAGCTCCTCCAGGTCGTAGAGGTGGCGCCAGGTGAGGATGCGCTCGCCGTCCGGCTTGGCGGTGGGCAGCTCGCGCGGGTGGGCGCCGGTCGCGATGAGCACGACGTCGGCGCGGATACGGCGGTCTCCGACGGCCACGATGTGCGGGTCGACCAGCCGGGCCTCCCCGATGACCACCTCGACGCCCTCCTTGACGAGGCGCGCGCGGGTGTCGTCGGACTGCGCCTGCGCCAGGCGCTTGATCCGCGAGTTGATCTGGTCGATGTCGACCTCGACCGGCTCCTTGTGCTCCTCGGCCGCCGGGATGTGGATGCCCAGGCTGCCCGACTCGCGCACGTACGTGGTGCGGGTGGACGTGGCGATGAGGCTCTTGGAGGGGACGCAGTCGGTGAGGACGCAGGAACCGCCGATTCCGTCGCGCTCCACCACGGTCACGTCCGCGCCCAACTGCGCGGCGACCAACGCCGGCTCATAGCCCCCGGGCCCGCCACCGATGATCACGACCTTCGTCACGCTGCTTCACTCCCTCTGCGGGCGATGCGGCCTACCCGTTCCCGGTCCGGGGCGATGTTCGGGCATGGCAGGGCACCACCTGGTTGTCTCGCTTCCCTCCATTGTCGGCCATGCCGGGTGTCGATGACCGCAGCCACCCCCGGTCAGCGCACGGTGCGGGGCGGAGACCGGCCCGTCGGACCCCCTCCGAAGCTCGGAGAATGCGACGAAGGACACGTGGACCGGGCCACCCGCCTCACGCGGGGTGACACGTACATTCCGCCCTTCGAACACCCTGCGTTGCGCTCCGGTGTCAACTGACTACAGAGCGGTAGTATCCGACTTGTGAGCGAATCAGAGCAGCCGCCCCGAACCACGGGCGAGGCGAAGCAACTGGCGGACTCCGCGGCGAAGGAGCTGTTGGCCCGGGCCGGCGCCGACAGCTTCGACGCCCTGGTGGTGCTCGGCTCCGGCTGGGCTGGCGCGGTGGACACGCTGGGCACGCCCGACATCGACATCGACGCGACCGAACTGCCCGGGTTCGTGCGGCCCACGGCGGAGGGGCACAGCGGCAGGGTCCGCAGCATGTGGGTGGGCGACAAGCGCGTGGTCGTGTTCGTGGGACGCGTCCACCTCTATGAGGGTTTCGGCCCGATGGTGGCCACGCACGCCGTGCGGACGGGGATCGCCGCGGGCGCCCGGGTCGCGGTCCTGACCGGCTCCGCCGGTTCCCTGCGCACCGACTTCCAGCCCGGCCAGCCGATCGTCCTCCGGGACCACGTGAACCTCACAGCGACCTCGCCGCTGGCCGGTCCCGACTTCGTGGACCTGACCCGTGCCTACAGCGAGCGGCTGCGCGGCGTCATCCACGAGGTGGACGCGTCCCTGGCCGAGGGTGTGTACGTGTCGACGACGGGCCCGCAGCTCCAGACGCAGACCGAGTTGAAGGTCCTGCGCCAGGCGGGCGCGGACGTGGTGGGGCGCTCGATCGCCCTGGAGACCATCGCCGCCGTCGAGATGGGGGCCGAGGTCCTGGGTCTGTCGATGGTCAGCAACGACGCGCTGGGGGCGGTGCTGGAACCGTTCGAGCAGGAGCGCGCCCTGGAGGTCGTCACCCAGCGGGCGCGGCGTCTCGGTGAGCTGCTGAACCGGGTACTGGAGGCGGCCTGAGGCACGGCGGCCCCCGCCCGGGGGCCGGACACGGACAGCACGAAGCCCGGCCGAGGCCGGGCTTCGTCGTGCTGGGTGTCCACGGCCCCGTGGGGCCGTGCCGGGACGAGGCTGGGGCACCTTCGACCGGACCCGGGACGTCCGGTACCGGCGTGGCGAGCGTACATCCCGAGGCCATGGGATGGACGGTACCGACCGTGGGTCCGGTCGAAGGCGGTGCTTTCCCCGGTGCCGCCCAGCGCCCAGGATCCCCGCAGACCCCGTTGGACTGGCGCTGACAGCACCTTCTCTTCCCGATATTCAGTTGAACCGCGCGCGTTGCCCTGGGAGGAGGATCCGGGTGAGTGGCCATCCGCGCGAAGCCCGCCCACCCGGAACGTTCTCCCTTAGGCATGCCTAACCTAACCAGAACTTCGGGGGGTGCGTCAACCCCGCGTCCGGCACGTCCGCGCGGCGACCGTCCCACGCCCAGGGGCGGCCCCGACGAACGACGGACCCGGCCCCTCGCTCCATGCGGGGGGCCGGGTCGGATCCGGGACGCACACCTGGTCAGGCGATGAACAGCACGGCCACGAACAGCACCAGCGGCACGCCCAGGACGACGATGACCTCGACCGGCACCATCGTCTGCGGGCGGTCCTCGGCGCCCAGCGCGGCCGGACCCTCCTCGTCGATCTCCCTGATCGGGCCGCGCAGCGGACGGGCCCGGTACCTCTCCGCGTCACGGCGGAGCTCGCGGGCGACCAGGTCCACCGGGCGCATCGTGGTGGGGTCCCGGTCGTCGTCGTGGTCGAGGTAGCCCGACTCACGGCGCATGTTCTCCCGCACCCTGGCCCGCTTGGTCTCGCGCAGCGGCCAGGACCGGTAGACCCGCTCCGGGGTGTGCACCCGCAGGACGTCCACCACGTCCACCCACTGCACGGCGGCCCACGGCACGAAGGTCTCGCGCAGCGGGTTGACCATCCGGATCCCGCGCTCGGTGGACACCACCCGGGGGCGCAGCCACGTGGCGTAGACGGTGGCGACGCTGAACACCAGGACGGCCCCGGCGATCCAGGCCGTCCGGTCCTGTCCGCGCAGCACCAGGTCCAGCAGCAGCAGGACCGCGACGACGATCCAGGCGATCGCCAGCACCCGGGACGAGGTCGAGTAGTGCGTGGTGACCCCCTCGGCGGATCGGGCCATCAGTGCGTCGCCCACTTCAGCTGCGCGAACCCGGGCTTGATGGTGCCGTTGATCAGTGCCAGCCGCTCGTCGAACGGCAGGAAGGCCGACTTCATGGCGTTGACCGTGAACCACTGGAGGTCGTCCCAGTCGTAGCCGAAGGCCTCGCTCAGCTTGGCGAACTCCTCCGACAGGGTCACCCCGCTCTGGAGGCGGTTGTCCGTGTTGACCGTGACCCGGAAGCGCAGGTCCCGCAGGAGGCGGATCGGGTGGTCCGCGATGGACTCGGCGGCGCCGGTCTGCACGTTGGAGCTGGGGCACATCTCCAGCGGCACGCGCTTGTCCCGCACGTACTGCGCGAGGCGTCCCAGCACCGGCACGCCGTTCTCGTTCGCGCCGATGTCGTCGATGATGCGCACGCCGTGGCCGAGCCGGTCGCAGCCGCACCACTGGAGCGCCTCCCAGATGGAGGGCAGCCCGAACGCCTCACCGGCGTGGATGGTGAAGTGGAAGTTCTCCCGGCGCAGGTACTCGAAGGCGTCCAGGTGGCGGGTGGGCGGGTTGCCCGCCTCCGCGCCCGCGATGTCGAAACCGCTGACCCCGGCGTCGCGGTAGCGCACCGCCAGCTCCGCGATCTCCGACGAGCGGGCCGCGTGGCGCATGGCGGTGACCAGCTGACCGGTGCGGATGCCGCGGCCCGCGTCGGCGGCGCGCTTCTCCCCCAGTTCGAGCCCCTCCTGGACGGCCTCCACGACCTCCTCCAGGGTGAGTCCGCCCTCCAGGTGCTGCTCGGGGGCGTACCGCTGCTCCGCGTAGACGACGCCGTCGGCGGCCAGGTCCTCCGCCGCCTCGGCGGCCACGCGCACGAGGGCGTCACGGCTCTGCATGACCGCCGTGGTGTGCGCGAAGGTCTCCAGGTAGCGCTCCAGCGACCCGGAGTCCGACGCGTCGCGGAACCAACGCCCCAGCTCGGCCGGGTCGTAGGTGGGCAGGTCGCGGTAGCCCGCCTCCTGCGCGAGCTCCACCACCGTGGACGGGCGCAGCCCGCCGTCGAGGTGGTCGTGCAGGAGCACCTTGGGCGCCCGGCGGATCTGTTCGACTGTGAGTGGCTGGTTCATCCATTCAGGATGCCACCAGGCGGCGAGGGCACCCGACACGGCGACACGAAGTTACCGACGATCCGGCAGAAGCCGCCCGGTGGCTCCGTTGGCGGAGGTCCGGGCACCGCCTGGAGGGGCGGAGGGCGGGAGGACGGTCAGGCCAGGGCCTCGGTGTCCACGCGCACTCCCTCGGGGGCGTCCTCCCACAGGGACGTGAGCGCCGTGGTCACCATCAGGCGGGTGCCCACACCGATCGCCCGCTCGTCGGCGTCGAAGGTGCCCCGGTGGAGGTCCAGCATGTCGCCGTTCCAGTCCGGGGAGTGGGTGCCCAGCCGGGCCAGCGCGCCCGGCGCGTGCTCCAGGTACCAGGCGAAGTCCTCGCCGCCCAGGCTCTGCGGGGTCGGCGTGACCGCGTCGGCGCCCAGGGCCGTGGTGGTGGCCTCGCGCATGATCTCCACGCTGCGGGCCTCGTTGATGGTCGGCGGGACGCCCCGGCGGTAGGTGACCTCGGCGTCGGCGCCGTAGGCCGAGGCGACCGACTCCACCAGGCCCTTGAGGATGTCCGGGGCGGCGTGCCAGGCCTCGTCGTCCAGGCACCGGACGGTGCCCTCCGCGACGGCGTCGTCGGGGATGACGTTGGGGGCCGAGCCCGCGCTGATCCGGCCCCACACGAGGCTGAACCCGGCGCGGGGGTCGACGCGGCGGGACAGCGCGGCGGGGAGTTCGGTGACGATCTTGCCGAGCGCGTACACGAGGTCGGAGGTCAGGTGCGGGCGTGCGGTGTGGCCGCCCGGCCCGGACAGGCGGACCATGATCTGGTCGCAGGCGGCCGTGATGCCGCCCGTACGCAGACCCACCTTGCCGACCATCTGGCGGGGGTCGCAGTGCAGGGCGAAGACCCGGTCCACGCCCTCCATGCCACCGGCCCTGACCACCTCGACCGCACCGCCGGGGAGCTCCTCGGCGGGCTGGAAGAGGAGCCGGACGCGGCCGGGCAGCGCGCCCGCACGGTCCTGCTGGGCGAGGAAGATGCCCGTGGCCAGCAGGACCGTGGTGTGCACGTCGTGTCCGCAGGCGTGGGCGACGCCGGGGACGGTGGAGCGGTAGGGGACGTCCTTCTCGTCGGTGAGGGGAAGCGCGTCGATGTCGGCGCGCAGCGCGACCATGGGGCCGGGGCCGTCTCCGACGTCGCAGATCAGTCCGGTTCCCTGGGGGAGGGTCCGGGGGGCGAGTCCCGCCTGGCGCAGGCGTTCGGCCAGGCGGCCCGTGGTGCGGTGTTCCGCGAAGGCCAGCTCCGGGTGCATGTGCAGGTCCCGGCGGAATCCCGTGAGCTCCCGCTCATGGCGCGCCAGAAAAGCCGTCAACTGCTCCGGCAGGTCACGTCCCTGCATGCGAGGGTCCCCATTTCGTTACTTCTATCGCGCGCCGACAAATGCCGCGCGGGCGGTGTCCCCCTCGAACTCGGCTGAGAGCAGGTCCACGACGTCTTCGAGCGAACCGCCGTCGGCGACCACCGCCCGTTGGCGCTCGTAGGAGGCACCCTTGTCCAGGATCTCGGAGATCAGGTCCAGGTCCTCCGCGCAGCCCAGGCGGGCGGCGACCGGCGCCAGTTCGCGGACCAGCTCATAGAGGTCGTCGCGGATCGGAACGGTGGTTCCGTGTGAGTCCGTGATGACACGAGCGTCGAGTCCGTAGCGGGTGGCCCGCCACTTGTTGTCCTTCACCACCCAGGACGGCGGGCTGGGCAAGCTGTACCCGCGGTCGAGCTGGTGATCGAACAGCTCCACCAGACACTGGGAGAGAGCGGCGGCCATTCCCACCTCGCGCAAGGTGGGAATCCCGTCGAACATCCGGATCTCGATGGTGCCGAAATCCGGGTGCGGACGGATGTCCCACCAGACTTCCTTGATAGAGGCGATGGTACCCGCATTGAGAAGGGTTTCGAGGTAATCCTCGAAAGCGGGCCACCCGGCGAGGTTCGGCGGGGGCCCCGAGGTGGGGAGCGCACCGAAGACAATCGAGCGTGCGGAGGCCAAGCCCGTGTCATGACCACCCCAAAACGGGCTAGAAGCACTCAAAGCAAGAAAATGTGGGAGATACTTCGCAAGTGCGTTCACAATGGGAATAGCCTTCTCCTGGCCGCGCACCCCCACGTGGACGTGGACGCCGCAGGTCAGGATCCTGCGGGCCAGCCACTGCATCTGCTCGACCAGCTCCCCGTACCGCTTGCCGGGACTCAGCTGCTGGTCCCGCCAGTGGTCGATCGGGTGCGTGCCGGAACAGGTCAGCGTGGCACCACGGGGTTCCAGCACCTCCCGCATCCGCGCCACGTTGCGACCGAGGTCACCCTTGGCCTCCTCGACCGTCTCGCAGATCCCCGTGACGACCTCCACCTGGGACTGCATCAACTCGTGCCGCAACGGGGGCACCGCGGCCTCACTGCTGAGGTCCGGGAGTTCAGCGAGGAGCTGCCCGGCCTCCTGTCGCAGATGGCGACTGTTCCGGTCGACGAGTTGGAGTTCCCACTCGACCCCGAGTGTCGCGCGCTCGGACGATTTGAATGCGATTCCCATCTGACCTCCTGGTGTGGGACAGCCCTTGTGACCGACGCACCGCTGGCCCCGGAGAACCGGTCATCCGGGACAGAGGAGGACTACCCGTCTCACACCGCGCGCATACGGAATCAACCCACAGTAAAAAAGGACTTCTTTCCGGTCCCTTGACGTTTCCGTGGTCAACCGCGCCGCATGCGTACCGCCACCGCCGCGACACCCGCCGCGAACACCGCGCCGGCCAGCGACAACCCGAGGGCGAGCCACCGCTGGGCGCTTCGTCGCTCGGCCAGCGCCTCCGGACTCGGCCGCAGGACCGGGCGCGGACGCGTCCAGTCCATGCCGTTCTCCTCCGGCAGCGGGAAGGACCCGGTGTAGGGCGGCGGCACCGGCAGCCAGGTGGCCGTCCAGGCCGCGCTGAACAGGACCACGCGCATCACCAGGTTGATCCACACCAACAGGCCGACCAGCACGGCGAAGGACGCGTACACCGGGTTGCCGAGCGTCCCCGCCAGCAGCTGCGTGGCGACGTTCTTGAGGATCTCGAACCCCACCGCGCCCAACAGGGCTCCACGCCACATCACGGCGCTGGGCCGCCCCACCCCCGACAGCAGGGCGAAGATCAGCACGAACAGGCACATGTTCACAGCGACCGCGATGACCAGCGCCAACCCCCGCAGGGACAGGTTGGCCACCAGCGACCCGTCCAGACCCACCAGGGACAGCATCCAGACCGTGGCCGTCTGCATGAACCCGGTGAAGGCCACCGTGAACACCAGCGCGGCGCCCAGGGCGACCATCACCAGCAGGTCCACCAGCTTGCGCACCACGTAGTTGGGGCCCTGCCGGAGACTGTTCAGCCAGATCGAGTGCAGGGCCTCACGGAGGGACCACACCGAGTTCAGCCCCGCGTACAGCAGGCCCAACAGGCCCAGCACACCCGCGCCCACCCGGGCCCGGGCGATCTCCTCCATCGGCAGCTGCTGGGACAGCCCCGGCAGGACGTCGTCCAGGGCCCGCTCCAGGTAGGCGGTCACCTCCACCTGCTGCGAGGCCAGGAAGCCGACCACGGCGAAGGCCAGCGCCAGCAGCGGGAAGAACGAGAGGAAGGCGAAGTAGGTGACCGCCCCCGCCAGCTGGGTGCCGTTGCGGTCCGAGTACCGCTCGTACGCGCGCACCAGGTGGTCGATCGACGGGTACAGGCGCCGCAGGCCCCAGTAGCCGTCCATCGCCGCGTTCTGGTAGCGCTGGGCGGTCTCCCTGGCGCGTGTCCTCTTCGGGCCTCCGCTTCGCTTCGGCCCGGGGTCCGGCGCCTTTGCAGAGGAACCTTCGGCACCTCCGGTGTGATGGCTCGTTCCTCGCGATCCCACCTGCGGCACCTCCAGAACCCTCTCCGGCGCCGAACGGGCACCCCCCAGCGGCCGGGGTGAACGGGCGGCCCTCACGCGTGGGTCCAGGGTGAACGGGCAGCACTCACGGTTGTTCCTGAGGTGGCGGGTCGGCCGTCCAACTGTGGCTGAGACACCCGTGGCCGGGGCATGTGGGGGGAGGCGACGGTCGTGGCTGGGGTGCGCAATCGGGGGCTCCTCCTGTGGCTGGGGTCGGGTGGCAGACGGCTGGGAGTCGTCGGGTCGGCAACCCTAGCGTCGGGGACCTCTCGGGAGGAAAGCCCCACGCCCGTCCGGTACCGAGGTGGGGGCAGACTTGGACCCGGTGTTCACCGAGGAGAGCGGGGGCGGGACGTGGGGATCACCGGGGCGCGGGTGCGCGCGGTGTTGGGGGCACGGACTTCGGGGCCGGTCGGCGACTGGCCCGAGGGACACGACGAGGGGTTCCTGCGGGCGGAGTACGCGCGGCGGTTCGGGACGGAGCCCGCCGGACTGTGGCACGCGCCCGGTCGGCTCGCCCTCATGGGCGAACACACGGCCGCCAGTGGCGGGGCCGCCCTCCACGTGGCCCTGCCCTGGGGCGTGACCGTCGCGGTCGGCACCAGCGCCGACGGCTCCACGCGTGTGGCGACCCCCAGCGGCCCGCTGGGCGGCCGGACCCCCTCGGCCCGAGCGGTGGCCCGCGCCGAGGACGAAGCGCGCGCGAGCGGCCTTCTGGGCGCCGACCGGGGCATACGGGTGCTGATCGGGTCGGACCTGCCCGAACACGCCTCCCTGGGACACGCCTCGGCGGTCGGGGCGGCGGTGGCCCTGGCCCTGGCCGAGCTCACCGGAGCCGAGCGGCCCACCGGCGTGGCCCTGGACGCGCGGGCCGGGCACGCGGTGCGGGTGAACCTGACCAGCGGTCGCACCACGGTGCTGCCGTTCGACCTCGCGGAGGCAGGGCTGCGGCTGGTGGTGCTGGAGACCGGGGCGCTGCCGAGGCGGGACCCGCGACCGGTGCGCGCCGCCGAGCTGGCGCGGGCCCAGGACGCCCTCGGCCCGCTGCGCTCCGTCCAGGACCTGCCCGGGGCGCTCCGTCGGCTCCAGAACCCCGTGCTGCGCCACCGGGTGGAGTACGCCGTCACCGAGGTGCACCGGCTCAACGCGGCGGTGGGGCTGCTGCGCGCGGGCCGCGCGGCGGAGACCGGGCCGATCCTGTCCGCCTCCCACCTGTCCCTGCGCGGGTTCGACCTGCCTCTGCCCGCCGTGGAGCTCGCGGTGGAGACCGCCGCGCGGGCCGGGGCCCGGGGGGCCCGCATGTCGGGGTGGGCGGGGACCGCGTTCGCCCTGGTCGCGGAGGAGCGAGTGGCGGGCCTGGAGTCGGCGGTCCGGGACGCGTTCGCGGAGAGGGGGTGGCCTCCGCCGCGCGTCCGTGCGGCGCTGCCCTCGGACGGGGCCTCGCGGAGGGGCTGACCTCGGGCCCCCGGAGGCCCTGCCCCGTGGGCGTTCCGTACGCGAGCCAACGGGCGCCGGACGACATCGGATCGAACCGGACTACTCTGTCAGCGATCACAAGGGACGTACGACACACCCGAGCGACACATGGCACGGAGCGGATAGGCGATTCGATGGCTGACCGACGGCACCGGGAAGGGCCGGACTCGACCGGTGGACACGACGACGCGGGCGTGTTCCGGCGCGGGGGCGACTCCGGGAGGCCGGACGAGTTCGAGAGGCTGTACCGCCCCCGTGAGTCCGAACAGCGCGCGGTGGGCGACACCCGACGGCTCCCCCCGGCCGACCAGGTCCCCCCGCACCGTCCGCGGAAGCGCCGCACGCACAGCGCCGGGCGCGAGTACGACGGGCGCGGGCACCAGCGGCGCGCGCGGGAGCGCCGCAAGAGGACGGCGCGGAACACGGCGGTCCTGGTCCTGGTCCTGCTGCTGGTGGTCCCCGCGGCGTTCTACCTGTGGGCCGACTCCCGGTTGCAGCGGGTGGAGGCCCTCCAGGACTACGAGGGGCGCCCGGACCGCCAGCCCGGGACCACGTACATGATCGTCGGGTCCGACAGCCGGGACGGTCTGGACGACGACCAGATCCGCGACCTGGCCACCGGCCGCGCCGAGGGGCGCCGCACGGACACGATCATGGTGCTCTACATGCCGCGTGACGGCGAGCCGACCATCGTCAGCGTGCCGCGTGACTCCTACGTCCCCATGGCGATCCCCGGCTACGCGGACAACAAGATCAACACCGCCTTCGCGGACTCCGTGTGCGGGACCGGCGAGGACGGCGAGGAGGTCTGCGGCGGCCCGGCCCCGCTGGTGCAGAGCTTCGAGCAGGCCTCGGGCGTGCGGATCGACCACTACGTGGAGATCGGCATGGGCGGCTTCGTGGACCTGGTCGACGCGGTCGGCGGCGTGGAGCTGTGCCCCGAGGAGCCGATGGCGGACCCGAAGGCGGGCCTGGACATCGCGGCGGGCTGCCAGGAGATGGACGGCGGCACCGCGCTGGGCTACGTGCGCACCCGTGCCACGCCCCGCGCCGACCTGGACCGCATCCAGCGCCAGCGCGAGTTCTTCTCCGCGCTGATCCAGGAGGCGAGCGCCCCCTCCACGCTCTTCAACCCCTTCAAGTCGGTGCCGCTGGTGCTGGCGGGCACGGACACGTTCATGGTGGACGAGGGCGACAAGCTGCGTCACCTGGCGAGCATGCTGCTGGCGATGCGCGGCGGCACGCAGACCACGGCGGTTCCGGTGGGCGACACCCCCACGCTGGACGGCGTGGGCTCGGTGGTGCTCTGGGACGAGGCGCGGTCCGAGCAGATGTTCGAGGCGATGCGCACCGGGGAGGCGATCCCCGAGGAGGCCATGGAGGACTGACCCGGAACGAGCGAAGGGCCCGTCACCGGAGTGACGGGCCCTTCTTCGTGACGTTCCGTACTGTGCGCGCCTACCCCCCAGCGGGCGCACGGCCGGCACGTCGGCTCGTGGTGGCCGGAGGGCGAAACCCCCTCTGGCCTGCCGGTTCTCTCCGGCGTGTCTCCACAATAGGTCAAAGTTCGCGAAAGGGGCGAATCGCGCTCACGTGTCCTACGTCGCACACGGCGCCCGAGGAGCCCCTCCGACCCCGTCATCCTTCCACCTCCCAGGCTCGGATGTGGGCCGAACACGGGAAACACACCCGGGAACTTCGGGGTCCCGCGCGCCCCGAACCCCCACGAACACCGTGTTCCGCGCTTCTCGCCCCGCGCCGGAGACCCCCGGAGACGACGAGGCCCGGACGCCCCCTCACGGGGACGCCCGGGCGTGGTCAAGGTCTCACCGCGCCGGTCGGCTCAGGACCGCCGCGTCGAGCCCTGTCCTAGGCGAGGCGCTTGCTCAGGTTCTCGTCCAGAGCGGCGAGGAACTGCTCGGTGGTCAGCCACTCCTGCTCGGAGCCGACCAGCAGGGCCAGGTCCTTCGTCATCTGGCCGCCCTCGACGGTCTTGATGACGACGTCCTCGAGGGTGTTCGCGAACTCGACGACCTTCGGGGTGTTGTCCAGCTTGCCCCGGTGCTCCAGACCGCGGGTCCACGCGAAGATGGAGGCGATCGGGTTGGTCGAGGTGGGCTTGCCCTGCTGGTGCTGGCGGTAGTGACGGGTCACGGTGCCGTGGGCGGCCTCGGCCTCGACGGCGCTGCCGTCGGCGGTGCGCAGGACCGAGGTCATGAGGCCGAGCGAGCCGTAGCCCTGCGCGACGGTGTCGGACTGGACGTCACCGTCGTAGTTCTTGCAGGCCCAGACGTAGCCGCCCTCCCACTTGAGCGCGGCGGCGACCATGTCGTCGATGAGACGGTGCTCGTAGGTGATGCCCGCGGCGGCGAACTTGTCCTTGAACTCGGTCTCGAAGATCTCCTCGAACACGTCCTTGAACATGCCGTCGTAGGCCTTGAGGATGGTGTTCTTGGTGGACATGTAGACCGGGTAGTTCCGGTCCAGGCCGTAGTTGAGGCTGGCCCGCGCGAAGTCCTCGATGGACTTGCGGTAGTTGTACATGCCCATCGCGACGCCGCCCTCCTCGGGGAAGTTCGCGACGTCGAACTCGACCGGCTGGCTGCCGTCGGCCGGGGTGTAGGTCATGGTGACCGTGCCGGGGCCGGGCACCTTGAAGTCGGTGGCCTTGTACTGGTCGCCGTGGGCGTGGCGGCCGATGATGACGGGCTTGGTCCAGCCCGGCACCAGACGCGGCACGTTCTCACAGATGATGGGCTCGCGGAAGACGACGCCGCCGAGGATGTTGCGGATGGTGCCGTTGGGCGACCGCCACATCTTCTTGAGGCCGAACTCCTCGACGCGGGCCTCGTCGGGGGTGATCGTGGCGCACTTGACGCCGACGCCGTACTTCTTGATGGCGTGGGCCGCGTCGATGGTGATCTGGTCGTCGGTGCGGTCACGCTCCTCGATACCGAGGTCGTAGTACTTGAGGTCGATGTCGAGGTACGGCAGGATCAGGCGGTCCTTGATGAAGGACCAGATGATCCGGGTCATCTCGTCGCCGTCGAGCTCGACTACGGGGTTTTCGACCTTGATCTTGGCCATGGCTGTGTGGCTGTCCCTTCAGTCCTCGCTACCGCCTCGTGCGGCGGAGAGCCGGGGCCGGTTCGTGGCCGGTCCCGGTCCGCGCGCGCGGCAATCCCTGATCCCGCCCGGTGTCCGTGCTGACCGGGAGGCGGAGCTTGTCAGTGTCGCGGTATCTCGACATCAAGCTTATTCGACGCCTAAGAGGAGAGTTGCGGCGCCACCCAGGCCAACACGATCAGCAGGACCGCGAGCGCCACCAGCGTGAGCAGATCGACCCATCTCCGGCGTACCGCGAGGAGCCCGATCCAGTCCTTGGGCAGCAGCAACCTGAAGGTGGCCGCGAGCAGCAGTGCGGCGGCGATGATCGCCGGGCCGCGCTTGAAGTAGGCGGCGGCCACCACGACGATCCCCGCCGCCAGCGCCGACAGCACCAGCGCGTAGGGAACCTGGGAGAGCCAGTACGGCACCTTCGGGCGGCCGCCGCCCTCCGCCGCCCCGCCGTCCGGGGTGCCCCCGTCCGACCGCGCCACCTGCGTCTGCTCAGCGTCGTCCACCGCGTCCCGACCCGTTCGCTTCCGAATTGCCTGGCCGCCGTGCGGCTCGTACCCACGGCCCCTCCCCGGTCGGCTGGCACAGACCGGCCACACGTCGAGGAGGAGCCGTCCGAAACCGAACGGCACTCCAGTGTGGCTCATGTTCCTGGCGGCGCGGGACGCCCCGCGCGAACAGGGGCGCCGTCCTACCGGAGGGGCCGCGTTCATACTAGTGAACCGCACGGCCGGAGCCCCAGGGCTCACGGAAACGGACTTGTCTCCCTTGCGGGTCTCCCGTGACCGTTTCCTGCTTCCGGTTCGGTCACAGAGCCGTATTTCCCCGTCTTGTCCGCCTAACTCCGAAGTAAGCGCGTAGAACACGTACCAGCCGGGTAACCCAGGTGGAGACGAGCGCACCGGTGAGCGAGGACCACCCCCATGAAGCCCACGCGACGTGTAGACCGATCGGCCACCCCCCGACAGCCGCCTCTCCACCACCGTAGGCCGCACCCCCACCGACCGCGCCCCAGCAGCCCGGGAGGAGTCACCGTGGACGGTCCCTACCTTCGGTTGGAGGAGACCGGGGACATCCGACCCCTCCCCCACGAGGTCACCACGGTCGGCCGAGGTGAGGGAGCCGACATCAGGCTGACCGACCCCAGCGTGTCCCAGCTCCACGCCGAGCTGGTCCGGCGTGGGCCCTACGTCTACGTGGTCGATCTGGGCCTGTCCCGCAACGGCACCCGGGTCAACGGGCGGCCCATCGCGCGCCGTGTGCTGGAGGAGGGGGACGTGGTGAGCTTCGGTGGCGCCCGCTGCAGGGTCGGCGGGTTGCCCGCCGAGCAGCTCAGCCCCGACATCGAGCTACGTCGTGGGGCGGCGCCCGAGCTCACCCGCCGCGAGCTGGACGTGCTCACCGCCCTGTGCCAGCCCGCGCTGTCCGAGGAGGCCTTCGTGGCTCCGGCCACCGCCCGCGACATCGCGGAGGCCCTGGTGGTGACCGAGGCGGCGGTCAAACAGCACCTGCTGCGGCTCTACCAGAAGTTCCGCATCCCGGAGGGGCAGAACCGGCGCACGCGGTTGGCGAACGAGGTCGTCGCCCTGGGCCTGGTCCGCCCGATGCCGGTGGGAGGACGCACCCGCCGCGCCAGCTGAGGGAGAAGGAGGCTCGTGGGTGGAACCGGTCCCACCCGCGAGCCCGGGACTCACCGGCGGGCGGCCCGCACGGTTTCAGCCAGGGCGCTGAACTCGGCACGCACTCGCGCGATGTCGGTCGCGTTCGCGGGGTCGAGAGCCTCACGGCGGCGGACGCATGCGCGTCGGCCTTCGCTCGCCTTCGCGATCACTCCCTCGTCGGGAGCCTCCTTGGCCTCTTCGTGAGCGATCAGGGCACTGTAGGCGCCCATAGCGCCGTGGATCGCCTCCAGCGCGGCCTCGTAGTGGGCCAGTTCGCTGCCGGACCACGGCTGTTCGTTCGGGGAGTTCTCACTCATGACGTCCACCTTGCCTTGGGGGGCGGGTACCGGGGTCGCGCCGTTGTGCGTCGCGAGTTCGCCGGTCGGGGTGAGGATACGCCGTCGGCCACGAAGGAGCCGGTCCCGAGCACGCCCGTAGGACCGGCAAGGGTCCATCCCCGCGTGCACGGGGAGCAGGAAGGGTTGTAGTCCTGCCAGTCGTGGAACCGGGGACCATCCCCGCGTGCACGGGGAGCAGATGTCGTCAGCGACCGGCCCGAGGGCCTCGGCGGGACCATCCCCGCATGCGCGGGGAGCAGGGATGATCTTCCCCGCAGAGACTCTACGGGTTAGGACCATCCCCGCGTGCGCGGGGAGCAGAACTCCGCGCGCGTGGAAGTCCGACCCGACGGTGCCATCCGGGCGGGACCATCCCCGCGTGCGCGGGGAGCAGACCCCCACACCGACCCAGAGCGCGCCCCACAGGGGACCATCCCCGCGTGCGCGGGGAGCAGGTCAACGGCCGGATGCTGACACCCCGGGAGCGGGGACCATCCCCGCGTGCGCGGGGAGCAGACTCCGTGGGGGTGCCCTCCACCCCCACCAGAGGGACCATCCCCGCGTGCGCGGGGAGCAGTCGGGCTCTGCTTCATGTCCTGGCCTCCATGGGGGACCATCCCCGCGTGCGCGGGGAGCAGGACGCGAAGCTCGACCCGATCACCCGCAAGGCGGGACCATCCCCGCGTGCGCGGGGAGCAGACTCTTTGAACTGGCAACTTACCAGCGGCAAGTGGCCGTTTTTCCAACTTCTCGAAATACGGACACTGGGAACATACGGACAGCAATCTCCATAGGGCTCAGCGCTTTCCGAATCTGCGTGGGTTGGATGTCTTGCTCCGGCCGAACCGGGACTCCTCGGGACGCTACATCAGGACCAACCTTCCCAGCGTGCCGATTTCACCACTGGTCGGCGTTCGGCCACCCCACCGACGGCTGGTCGCAGACCGCGACTGCGGCGACGGACGCTACACACAGTGCACGGACCTGTCCCAGCACACATGATCGTGGGGCCCGGTGGCGTTGTTGCCTCCGAGCCCCTGTCCTTCTTGTGTTGGGCTAGGTCAGGATGCCGATGTTGTGGGCCAGAGCCGGGCCGACGGTGTCCAGGACGTGCAGACCGTAGAGCAGGGACGCTCCCATGGCTGTGGCGGGCCACCCCCACCAAGAGCGCGGCGCCCGGTGGCGACCTCGGGGAAGTTCGGTATTCGGCTTCCTCCGGGCAGCGGCCGCTTCCCGGGCGTTCTGTTCGCGCTGTTTGCGAGCCACCTTCACCCAGTGCGGAACCGGCCCGTGCTGGAGCATGTACGCCACCCTGGGGTTACCGTCCATCTGGCGCAGCAGCCGTTCCCGCCTGGCCTGGTAGGTCTCCTCCCAGGGCATCTCCGACCGAGGCGATCCCGGCCGGGGTGCGTCCACCTTGGCCGGAACACTCCGGGGAGGGGACATCCGAGAGGCGGTGACCGGAGGGACGGACTTCCTCGGCGGGCGTTCTCCGGGTCGGGGGAAGCGGTGGCCTCGGGGAGCGGTCAGGATCGACCGGATCTCCTCCCGGACCTGAGGCCCGGTCATCGCACACCCCCACAGGAGTTCCCGCCAGCGGCGGTGAGGGCGGGGTGGGTGAACTCGGCCCAGATCACGGTGCCCAGCCCGGCACAGAACGGGAAGTCCAACACCGGGCGGAACCCCCAACGGGTGGCCAGGTGACCAAGCAGCAGCAGTCCCCGGCCGCGCTCAGCCTGATCCCATTCGCTCCTTGTGCGCCTGCGCGGAACCCTCGGAGAAGAGTCCGAGGTGTTGGTCCGGGTACCGTCATCGATGATCGAGATCCGCACCGTCCTCGGACGGGGCAGGTCCAGGGTGCGCACGACCCGGCCGTCGGGGTCCTGTCCGGATCGGGAGTGCTCGCAGGCGTTGGCGAACATCTCGCTCAGACACAACACCATCTCCTCCCGAGCCTCGACCGGAAGGTTGGTCATGCGGTCGAGGTCCACGGTGAGGTCGGTGCGGACCCGGCTGGTCTGGGAGAGCTGTCCGGGGTAAACGCGGCAGTCCCACCGGGGCGCGTTCTCGGGAGGGCTGTTCGTGTGGTCGAGGGCAGGGGTGTGCGGCACAATGGCCATGTCGGCAATCGCTTTCTCTAAGCAGGTGGTTGTTGTCGGCCTGCTCTGGGGGTGTTGTCGCACCCGCCAGAGCTTTTTCATGGAACGGCTCCGGAGCCTCTCAGGCAGCGGGCGGAGGTTCCGGATCGCTCCTGTGAACACCCAGGTGCCGGTGAGCGAGCAACCGCAACAACTCGATGCGGTTGGGTGCGGTAATCCGCTCGTAGGGGTCGCCGTCACCGGACCATCCGAGGGGACGCCGGGCCACGAAGGTCTCGTTGGGGACCTGGCCTTCGACGGTCATGTTCCAGTGCGTGTGCAACAGGGTGCAGAGCACGTGTTCAGGGATCGGCAGCGACTCCATGTGCGGGTTGTTCTGCTTCGGAACCTGCCCTGATACGGGCCTGTTGCCGGGCACCCGAGTGGGTGCGGGGTGGTCGTGGATGGCCTGGTCGATGAGCTGCATCGCCTGTTCGGCGTTGCCCCCCTCGCGGGCGATGCGCAGGGCTTCCAGGACCAGGGGGAGGCGGTTGCGCAGGGTGTGGTTGTGCCACACGTCCACCTGCGCCGGAGTCAGATGAGCGGGGGCTGCCAACGCGTCCTCGGCGGTCGCGAGCAGGTCCCGGGTGTCGATGTCCAACATCAGCACTCCACCTCGCCCTCTTCGGTGTTGATCTGCGACCACGGGTTGTGGGTGAGGTCGTAGGAGAGGTGGAACCAGACCTGTCGGAACTTCGGGTTGCCGTTGTCTCCCCACCGGTCCGCGAGGGCGTTGACCAGCCCCAATCCGATCCCTTGGCCCTTGCCCGGACCCATCTCGGGAGTGAGGACGGGAAGGTCGGTGGCGGTGAGCGGCCCGGAAGCCATGGGTTGCCGGGTGCCCTGGTCCTGGCAGGTCAGCGTCATCCCCCTCGCTCCTCGGTCGACGGTGAGTGAGTAGGTCTGGCCGTGCTCACTCGACAGCGAGTGCGCGAGGGCGTTGTTGGCCAGCTCGGACCCCAGGAGGGTGAACAGGTACCGGTAGTCCGTGCTGCGTTCGGCGGCGCTGGTGTCCAGGAACGCGCGGACCAGGGGCATGAGGCTGGGGAGTCCGGCGAAGGCGTACTTGCGCTTACGGAACGGGGTGCCCACCGTGCGGGAGAAGTAGTGGGCGTGGAAGGGCTTGATGAAGCTGGCCAGAGGGACTGTGGCCTCGCGGGTGGTCAGCTCGGGGGAGAACACGCTCACGTGGCCACCACCAGACGCCGCAGCCCGGCCAGGACAACCTCCAGGACCTGCAAGGGGACGGAGTCGATCGGCCTTCGGGGCGAGGGGATCAACGGACCACGGGAACGAACACTGGTGCGGCGGGGGTTCGCGGCGAAGGCTCGCACGCGTGCGGCCTGCCTGGGACGACGGCGATGGAACGCCACGGACACGAGATGGCACACACATGCCAGCACCAGCGCAGAAAGATTGAGGGATCGGGGCGCCATCAGCGCACACCTCCTGGAGCTCAAGTGCCAGGTAGGAAGCCCAGCTTGGGATTGAGTAAACTCAGGAAACCATGAAAACTTCAGACTTTCAATGTTTTTAGATTTTCCTGTTCCCCATACTCTGAGGATTTCAACCTATCTGTTACTGGATGACCGAATCGCCGACCAGCCGTAACATCCTCAGAGACACCGCCCCAGGAGAGAGCCCCCATGTCTGATCCATCACGTCCAAGCGTCCGCAGGCGACGGCTCTCTGAGGAGCTCCGCCGCTACCGGATCGCAGCGGGGATGACCCTGGACGATGCGGCAGCCGCCACCGAATGGAGCATCGGCAAGGTCTCGAACATCGAAACCGGTGTCCGTCTTCGCCCCAGCGTCGTCGAGGTGCGAGCCCTGCTGGACGTCTACGGAGTAGATGACCCACAGCGTCGCGAAGCTCTGGTCGCCATCACCCGCCAGGCAGGGAAAAAGGGCTGGTGGACGAAGTACAGCGACGTCATCCCAGACGAGTTCCCGGTTCTGGAATCTGATGCGACCGCCATCAGCACATACCAGCCGATGATCGTTCCGGGGCTGCTACAAACACCGGGCTATGTGGAACTTTTGGCGAGATCGGCAAACCTAGTCCGAGACCCCGTAGACATTCTGCGCGTGGTGGACGCACGCCGCCGCAGGCAGGAGATCCTCGCCAGTGAGAACCGGCCAGGCCTCTGGGCAGTGATCGACGCGGGAGCGATCGAAAGACTGCGCGCCAACCCAGAGGTATGCCGTGAGCAGGCTGGGCACTTGGCCGATATGGCTGACAACGGTGAAGGCATCACGATCCAGGTGGTCCCGTTCAGCGCTGGCATCCACGCAGGGGCGAAGGGCAGCTTCGTTCTGATGGACTTCGCAGCAGCCGAACCAGTTGTCTACCTCGAAATGGACCAAGACGGCCTATTTTTGGAGGAGCCAGACGAAATTGCCCGTTACCGAACCCTCTTTAATCACCTCGTGAGCAGGGCCCTCGGCGTTGACGAGAGCGTCGCCTACCTGCGTGACATTGCCAAGGCATCCTGAGAGAGCAAAGTGAACCTCATTCCCAATCCCGACACACTCAGCTTTCGTACGTCGAGTTACAGCGACCGGAGCGACTGTGTCGCTGTCGCCGACATCCCCGGGGGCACCGTAGTCCGCGACTCAAAGTATCCCGAGCATGGCTACCTGCCGTTCTCCGGACCGGAGTGGGTCGCGCTGCTACACAGCACGCGATCCTAAGCTGGCAGAAGGGAGCCCCCGCGGCTGCGAGGGCTCCCTGGTGCTCATTTCCGCGAATACAGTGCCCGCTGCCCCGTGGCAGCAAGGTATTCGAACACGTCAGCATGGACGCCTTGTCCAAGGCTGCGTCCATTGAGCTGATGAAGCAGCTCATCACGGACTAGAGGCACCACATGCATTCGTCCTCATCTGTCACCGGACTGGACTTCCGCAAGTCCAGCTACAGCGCTAACGCCAACGACTGCGTCGATCGCTGACACCCCGGCTATGCACGCCGTCCGCGACACGAAGAATCGTGAGGCTGGACACCTGGCCTTCGCCCACGGGGAGTGGTCAGCAGCCCTGCTTGCCGCAGTAGGCACCACTGGCTGATCTGGAGAAGGACAAAGGGCCCACACCGTGAGGTGGGGCCCTTCTTTGCATCCATCTGCGCTAACAGTATGTTTCCGCCCAGCCGACAGGAAGTAGGCGACCCTGTCAGCAGGCCACCGGTCCAACGGAGAGAACCTGGACACTGGACTTCACCCGGCCTGCTCACTCTCCGCGATGTAAGCGGCCTTCCCAGCTCGGCGGTGCGAGCGCCGGAACCGGTCCGAGGACTTGCGGGTGACCGGAGGCCGGGACTTGACGAAGGGCCCCTTGCCCTGGAACGTCTCCACCAGCCCTGAGGTACGCAACTGGGCGATCGCCTTATGAACCGTTCCCAACGAAACGCCATAGCGTTCCATCAGAGCGTTCTCGCTCGGAACCTCCTCAGCGGGAGCCAACCGAGCGCTCCTGATCTGCTCCTCGATGTCATCCGCGATCTGGAGATACCGGGGCTTACCGGACGTTGCCCCTACAACGCTCGCGATGGTCCTTCCACACCTCCTATGCTCATGTATATGGGTGACAGCACTGGGGATCGGCCTTCAACGCCGCTCCATTCCGTGTCCGTCGCAGGAGCCGTCATCAATGACGACGGTCGGTTTCTTGCCGTCCGTCGTGCGGACAACGGAAGGTGGGAACTTCCTGGAGGTGTCCTGGAACTCTCGGAGACCCCGGAAGAAGGGGTACGCCGTGAAGTCTGGGAGGAGACCGGCATCCACGTCGAATTGGACCAACTCACCGGGGTCTACAAGAACACCACTCGGGGGATCATCGCCCTGGTCTTCCGCTGCAAGCCCTCCGGAGGCACGGAACGCCCTTCCACCGAGTCGACCAAGGTCAGCTGGCTCACACCCGACGATGTCACCGAGCTCATGACCGAGGCCTACGCGATCCGCCTCCTCGACGCCCTGGACCACAACGCCCCGCATGTCCGTAGCCACGACGGGCAGCGTCTGACCTCAGCCTCATAGCAGGACTCGGCCACACTTCCAGGGCCGTCTGAATATTCGATCACAGCCCGGGGGCCTGGTGCTCAATCCGGCTGCCCTGAGTCGATCGCTGACCATTCGCACCGCGCGGCACCACACACCCCGCGTGCGCGGGGAGCAGCCCAGCAGTGGTGATGACGGGGACCCGGCTTGGGGTCCATCCCCGCGTGCGCGGGGAGCAGTGCTCGGGATGCTCCCCCCGGGAGCACAGTCCGGAGTCGCCGCGTTCCTGGCGGGTCCATCCCCGCGTGCGCGGGGAGCAGAAGTTCTCGAAGCCCTGTCCGGTGACTCCGGTGGGTCCATCCCCGCGTGCGCGGGGAGCAGGCCACCTTGCGCTCGGGAAGGTGGCGGCCGGGGGGTCCATCCCCGCGTGCGCGGGGAGCAGTGGTGTCCGTCCGTAGGGGCGCTCTGGCTCCCGGGTCCATCCCCGCGTGCGCGGGGAGCAGGTGGGCGGGTCGCCCTCCGCGCTGCGTTCGGAGGGTCCATCCCCGCGTGCGCGGGGAGCAGACTCTTTGAAGTGGCAACTTACCAGTGACAAGTGGCCATTTTTCCAACTTCTCGAAATACGGACACTGGGATCATTCCTCTCATAATCGCCATAAGGCTCAATGCTCTCCCAGGCCGCGTCGTTCGGATTGCCTTGCTCCAGCCAGCGCGAGCCCGTCAGCTGAGGGGACGGCCCCGCCCGGGACCGCCCCCTCCACAAACCTGAGCCTAGAGCCCGGCGGCCTGGCGTTCGGCGGCCTCGACCACGTTGACCAGGAGCATCGCCCGGGTCATCGGGCCCACTCCACCGGGGTTGGGCGACACGTGCCCCGCGACCTCGGGAACGTCGAGCGCGACATCCCCGACCAGACCCTCCTCGGTACGCGAGACACCCACGTCCAGCACGACGGCACCCGGCTTGACCATGTCCTTGGTGATGATCCCCGGAACACCCGCACCGGCCACGACGATGTCCGCCCGGCGCGTGTGCTCGGCCAGGTCACGGGTACCCGTGTGGCACAGGGTGACGGTGGCGTTCTCCGACCGACGCGTGAGCAGCAGACCCAGGGGACGCCCCACGGTCACCCCCCGTCCCACCACGACGACCTCGGCGCCCTTGATCGGCACCTCGTAGCGGTTGAGCAGCTCCACGATGCCGCGCGGCGTGCACGGCAGCGGCGCCTTCTCCATGAGGACGAGCTTGCCCAGGTTGACCGGCTGGAGCCCGTCCGCGTCCTTGTCCGGGTCGATCAGCCCGAGCACCCGGTTCTCGTCCAGCCCCCGGGGCAGGGGCAGCTGCACGATGTACCCCGTGCAGGCCGGGTCCTCGTTGAGCTCGCGGACGGCCTGCTCCACCTGCTCCTGGGTCGCGTCGGCGGGCAGGTCGCGGCGGATGCTGGCGATCCCCACCTGGGCGCAGTCACGGTGCTTGCCGCGCACGTAGGAGTGGCTGCCCGGGTCGTCACCGACCAGGACGGTGCCCAGACCGGGGACGACGCCCTTGGCGTGCAGCTTCGCCACCCGCTCCGCCAGTTCCTCCCTGATGGCCTTGGCGGTGGCCTTGCCGTCCAGAACGGTCGCGCTCATGCGTAGCTCCTCGCTGACTGGTTAGTGGAAGAAGTGGCGGGTGCCGGTGAGGTACATGGTGACCCCGGCCGCCTCGGCGGCGGCGATCACCTCGGTGTCGCGGACCGACCCACCGGGCTGGACCACGGCGCGGACCCCGGCCTTGGTGAGGATCTCCAGGCCGTCCGCGAACGGGAAGAAGGCGTCGCTGGCGGCCACGGAACCCCGCACGCGCTCCCCGGCGCGGGAGACCGCGAGACCGGCGGAGTCGACCCGGTTCACCTGACCCATGCCGACGCCCACGGTCGCGCCGTCGGAGGCGAGCAGGATCGCGTTGGACTTGACCGCGCGCACGGCCTTCCAGGCGAAAACGAGGTCGGCGAGGAGCTCCGCGTCGGCGGGCGCCCCGGTGGCCAGCGTCCACGCGGCCGGGTCGTCGCCCTCGGCGTCGATGACGTCGGTGTCCTGGACCAGCAGGCCGCCGCTGATCTGGCGGGTCTCCACACGCGGACCCCGGTCGGGTTGGGAGACCACCAGCAGGCGGATGTTCTTCTTGCGGGACAGCGTCTCGACGGCTTCGGGGGTGAAGCCGGGGGCGACGACCACCTCGGTGAAGACCTCGGAGATCTGCTCGGCCAACGCGGCGCCGACCTCGCGGTTGGTGGCGATCACGCCGCCGAACGCGGAGACCGGGTCGCTGGCGTGCGCCTTGCGGTGCGCCTCGGCGTTGTCGGCGCCCACGGCGATCCCGCACGGGTTGGCGTGCTTGATGATCGCCACGCACGGCTCGTCGAAGTCGTGGGCGGCGCGCAGGGCGGCGTCGGCGTCGACGTAGTTGTTGTACGACATCGCCTTGCCGTGCAGCTGCTCGGCCCCGGCCAGGCCACCGGGCGTGGCCTCGGTGTACAGGGCCGCCTTCTGGTGCGGGTTCTCCCCGTACCGCAGGGCCGCCTGGCGGGTGTGCACGGAGGCGCGGAAGGCGGGCCAGCCGGTGCTCTCGGCCTCGGTGTCGGGGGCGTAGGTGCCCGCGAACCAGTCGGCGACGGCGGCGTCGTAGGCGGCGGTGTGCTGGAAGGCCAGCCCGGCCAGGCCCTTGCGCTCGTCGAGGGTGTAGCCGCCCGCGCGGACCGCTTCGAGGGTCGCTCCGTAGCTGGCGGGGTCGACCACGATCGCCACGCTGCCGTGGTTCTTGGCCGAGGCGCGCACCATGGCGGGCCCGCCGATGTCGATCTTCTCGATGCAGTCGGCCTCGGAGGCACCGGAGGCGACGGTGTCGGAGAAGGGGTAGAGGTTGACCACGACCAGGTCGAAGGGGGCGATGCCCAGTTCGCGGATCTTCGCGACGTGGTCGGGGTTGTTCTGGTCGGCGAGGAGACCGCCGTGCACGGAGGGGTGCAGGGTCTTGACCCGGCCCTCCATGATCTCCGGGAAGCCCGTGACGTCCTCGACGGGGGTGACGGGGACGCCGGCCTCGGTGAGGCGGGCGGCGGTGGAGCCGGTGGAGACGATCTCCACTCCGGCCTCAGCCAGGCCGAGGCCGAGCTCCTCCAGGCCGGTCTTGTCGTAGACGCTGATCAACGCACGCCTGATGGCCTGCTGGGTCACCGGGACTCCTTCGTGTCGGTGCGGCCGAACCGCACGTGCCTGCCGTCGATGGTCCAGCCCTCGCGGGCGAGGCGGCCGACCGTGTCGACCAGCATCCGCCGCTCCACGACCTTGATCCGCTCGTGGAGGCTGGACTCGTCGTCACCGTCCTCGACGGGCACCGCGACCTGGTCGATGATCGGACCGGAGTCGACGCCCTCGTCGAGGAAGTGGATGGTGGTGCCGGTGACGCGGACACCGTGGGCCAGCGCGTCACGCACGGCGTGCGCGCCGGGGAAGGAGGGCAGCAGGGCCGGGTGGATGTTGACGGCCTGGTGACGGCCGATCACGGCGGGCCCGAGGATGCGCATGAACCCGGCGGAGACCACGAGGTCGGGCTCGTGCTCCGCGATCCGGTCGGACATGGCCGCGTCCCAGGCGGACCTGTCGGAGAAGGAGCGGAAGGGGACGACGAAGGTGGGGATTCCGGCCGCGTCAGCGACCTCCACGCCCCGTGTTCCCTCGCGGTCCGTTCCCACTGCGACGATCTCGGCCCCGTAGGAGGGGTCCTTCGCGGCTTCCGTCAGGGCGGCCATGTTGCTGCCCGTCCCCGATATGAGAACCACCACTCGCGCGGACAAAGCGTGCGTCTCCCTCATGTGTAGAAGAACGGTGCGGGGACCGGGTCCCCACTCCCGGGGGCGCCGGGGGACGGCACAGCATCCGGGATGCGCGTACGCCTGGTACGGACGCCAGGCCTGGGCCTCGTCGGCCCGTCCGCGTTCCCACCCTATCGGGCCGGGTAGCGTCTACCTCACGCGGACCGGGCCGTCTCCGCCTCCGGTGGAGGCCTCGGAGGGGGTGCGCGGTCCCGTCTCACCAACGCCACGCGATCCGCTCGGGCGAGCGGACCACGGCGCCCCATGGTGCGGGGCGTCCCCGAAGGAGTGAACCTGTGACCGACAACAGCCCGGAGCCCCGTGCCGACGGCCAGCCGCCCAGGGTCGAGCGAGGAGGCCTGTGGGGGCTGTTCCTGGGCTTGGCGGGTCTGCTCTTCCCGCCCTACGGCGTCGTGCTGTCCGTGTTCGGTGTGGTGCAGGGGTTCCGTGCCCGACGCGCCGCGCGTTCGCACGGGTCGCAGGCTCCGGGCGCGCTGATGAGCGTGGCCCTGGGCGTGATCGGGATCGTCGTGTCCTCGGCCATGCTCTCGGTCCTGTTCGTCTACCAGGACCAGGCCGCGGAGTACCGCGCCTGCTCCGCCAGATCCCACACGGTGTCCACCCAGAAGGACTGCGACGAGGCGTGGGAGTCGAACACCGGGCTGCCCCCGGTGATCCTCGGCGGCTAGCCGAAACGACAGGGCTCCGAACAGGGGGCGGTGGGGGGAGACCCCCACCGCCCCCTCCGTCGTTTCGGGTGTCTTCGCCCGACTCTGGGTGGATCGTCCCACGTCATAGCCGGTTTGCGGACATCACCACATGGGAAATGCGTGGTTTCCCAAACCACCAGCCGCAGCCAAAGGGATTACACTTAGTATGCAATCGTTCACTAAAAGTGCTGCCATGTCTGTGTGGAGAGGACCCGATGGACACCGACGTCCCAGGCCCGTCCGGACCGGAACTGAAGGAGTACACCGCGCTGCTGAGGCGCCGCTGGCGCCTGGTGGGCGCCGGGGTGCTCGGCGGGCTGGTCCTCGCCACCGCCGGTCTGTTCGCGGTTCCGTCGACCTACACCTCCGTGGCGGCCGTGCAGGTCCAGCCGACCGAGATGGCCGAGTTCACCGGCGAGCGGTCCGGCCGCCTGACCGGGGACGTCAACCTCGACAGCGAGGCCCAGGTGGTCGTCTCCGACCAGGTCACCCGTGGAATGGCGGCGGCGCTTCCCGGTGACCCCTCCCCCGCCGACCTGCGGGAGCGGATCGAGGTCACCGTCCCCTCCAACAGCAACATCCTCGAACTCCACTACTCCGCCCGCTCCCCGGAGGCGGCCCGGGACGGCGCCGACGCCCTCGCCACCGCCTACCTGGAGCACCGGGCGGATCGGACCCGCGCCCTGATCGACGGACGGCTGGACGCCCTGCGCGACGAGCAGGACGCCCTGTACGAGCGGCTGTCCGAGCTCGACTCGGGCGGATCGGGCCCCGCGCAGGCGAGCGCCGACGCCCAGGCGGACGGGCTGCGCCAGGAGATCAGCGACCTCGGCAACGGCATCAGCCCGCTCAGCGCCCTGCTGGAGACCTTCTCCCCCGGCCAGGTGATCACCCCCGCCGAACTGCCCGAGTCCCCCTCCTCCCCCGTGCCCGCGCTGTGGCTGGTCGCCGGGGTCGCCCTCGGTCTGCTCTCCGGGTTGCTGGCGGCCGTGGTCCGCGACCGCCTGGACCCGCGCGTGCACGACACCGAGGACACCGCCCGCGTGGGCACCGTCCCCGTCCTGCTGGACCTGTCCACCGCGCGGACGGCCGACCGCTCCGCCCCCGCCCCGGGGCTGCTCACCGACACTGACCCCGGCGGCCAGCACGCCAACGAGTTCGCGCACCTGGCCCGCGCCCGTCTTTCCGGGGCCTCCCCCGTAACCGACACCGGTGACGACGCCGACGACCGGCCGGTCCCCGGGCACGTGCTCGTGGTCGCCGGGACCACCCCGGGGCGCGCGGGCACCGCCGCCGCCGTGAACCTGGCCGCCGCCCTGGCCCGGACCGGTTCCCCGACGCTGCTGGTCTGCGCCGACCCACGCACCGACGCCGCCGAGGTGCTCCTCGACCTGCCACCGGGGCCCGGACTCACCGAGGTCCTGGTGGACGGGGAGGACCCCGCCGACCTGGAGGCCCGCCCCACCGCCGTGCCGCGTCTGAGCGTGCTCCGCCACGGACGCCCCGGGACCGTCGCCCCGATCCAGGGCGGCGCCGCCGAACTGGTGGAGCTGCTGCGTCCGCGCGCCGCGTTCGTGGTGGTCGTGACCGCCTCCGTGGTGGAGAGCGCCGACGCCCACGCCCTGGCCGGGTCCGCCGACCTCCTGCTTCCCGTGGTCGAGCTGGGCCGGACCCGCCGTGCCGACCTGACCGCCCTGGTCGCCGCCGGTGCGCGGTTCGGGGTGACCGTCCCGGGCGTCGTCACCGTGCCCCGCCAGCCGGAGCCGGGGCCCGCAGCGACGCCGCAGGGGTCCGACGACGCCGCGACCACCGGGGCTGCCGCGACCACCGGGGCTGCCGAGGGCACGGAGTCCACCGGTTCCGCTGAGACTGTCGGGGCCGCCGGGGACACCGCGACCATCACGTCCACTGGGGCCACTGAAACTGTCGAGACCGCTGAGGTGGGCGCCGGGGTCGGCAAGGCCGCTGCGACCGCCAAGGCCGCTGACTCCGCCGCGACGGGTGGCGGTGGTACTGCTGCCGCTGAGGGCAAGGAGACAGCCGGGGGCACCGGGACCGTCGCGGCTGCCGGGATTGCTGAGTCTGCCGGGACCTCCGAGGGCACTGGCAATGCTGAAGCTGCCGGGGTCGCGGAGGCCGAGGCTGCCGTGGCCTCCGGGGCCGATGGGGCGGACGAGGGCACGGAGACCTCCGAGCCTGCTGAGGCCGTCGAGACCGCCGAGGGCGACCAGGCCGGGGCCGAGGTTCCGGCGGGGTCGAACGGCGGACCCGCCAAGGGCAAGGCCACCGCGTCCGCTAAGAAGAAGTCGACCAAGCACAGGCCCGCGGCAGCGGGGTCACGGCGTTGACCGGCCGGGGCGCCGCCGTCGGCGGCCGAGACGTGCACGGTTCGGCCTGGGAGGTCGCTCCGCGACGCGGGGGCGCCCCGGTCACCGGGAACCCGCTGGTGTGGCTGCTGGCCGGGTACCCGCTGTGGTGGGCGCTGGGAATGGGCCAGTTCGCCTACTGGCTCTTCGCCGTCCCCATGCTGGCCGAACTGGTCCGCCGACACCGGACGGTCGGGCTGCGGGTCCCGCCCGGCTTCTGGCTGTGGGGGCTCTTCCTGGTGTGGACGGTCCTGGGCCTGGCCCTGGTCCCGTTGGAGATGCCCGGGACGGTTCCGGAGAGCGGCGGCTACCCGGGCGCCCTGCTCCGGGTGATCAACTACCTCGTGCTCACGGTGCTGCTCCTCTACGTGGGCAACCTGACCGAGCGTGAGCTCCCGGTCCGCGTCGTGGTGTGGGCGCTGGCGGTGCTGTGCGTGGTGACGGTCGCCGGGGGCTACCTCGGCATGCTCGCGCCCCGCTTCGAGTTCACGGCTCCGCTGGAGTACCTGGTCCCGGGGTCACTGGCGAAGGACCCCTACATGCAGACGCTGATCCATCCGGCGTCCGCCCAGGTCATGGACGTGTTCGGCGGGGTCGAGTCGGCCCGCCCGAAGGCGCCGTGGGAGTACACCAACGTGTGGGGCTACATGCTGTCCCTGCTGCTGGTGTGGGTCGTGGTCGGCTGGTTCGTCCAGGGGTCCGGGTGGACCCGGCTGGGCGCCCTGGCCCTGGTCGCCGTGTCCGTGGCCCCGGTCGTGCACTCCCTCAACCGCGCTCTGTGGGCCGGGCTGGCGCTCTCCCTGGCGTTCGGCGCGGTGCAGGCGGTGCGCCGGGGCCGCGTCGTCCTGGTCGGCGCCGGGGCGGTGGCCGTGGTCGCGGTGCTGATCGCCCTGGCCCTGTCGCCGCTCGCGGACGTGGTCCGCGCCCGGGCGGACAACCCGCACAGCGACAACGGGCGGGCGGCCACCAACGCCGCGTCCGTCGAGGCCGCCCATCTGTCCCCGGTCAACGGCTGGGGCACCACCCGGGAGGCGCTGGGCAGCTCCGACTCCATCGCGATCGGCCCCACGGCCGACTGCCCCGGCTGCGGGCAGCACGTGATCGGCAACGCCGGGCAGCTGTGGATCACCCTGATCTCCAGCGGCTGGGTGGGCACCGTCCTGCTCTTCGGGTTCTTCGCCTGGGTGGCCTGGCGCTACCGCGCCGCGTCCACTCCGGTCGGTCAGGGAGCACTGCTGACCGTCCTGCTTCTGTTCTGGTACATGTTCTTCTACGTCGCGCTGATGTCCCCCCTCGCCGTCACCATGATCGCCGTCGCCCTGCTCTGGCGCGGCGAGGAACCGGTGCTCCGGCGACGCGGGACCGCGCACACCGGCGGGGGTGCCTGGTGAACAGCGAGACCACCTATCTGACCGACCTCGCGGCGGTGTTGTGGCCCTGCGGGGGCCTGCTCGGCACGGGTGACGGGGCGGTGCGGCGCATGGCGTACCGCAACCGGGGCAACCAGTACCTACCGGTGCCCAACGCCCACAACCCCCGGGTGATCCTGCCCGCGCACAACCGCTCGGCGGCCACGCGGGGGATCACCTCCTTCGCCCAGGGGCACTCCCTGCGCGAGCGGCTGCGGACCCTGATGCTGACCAGCGCCTTCGCCACCGGGGTGGCTCCGCTGCTCCTGCGCGACCGGCTCTTCGTCGGCGCGGGGCCGGGGATCGAGCACGCGCTCACCACCGCCCTGGACCGCGAGCTGGCCATCGCGATACACGTGGGCCCGCCGCGTGCCAACCGCAAACCGGTCCTGCTCCTGCTCACCCCGGGCGGGCGCACCATCGGCTACGCCAAGGTGGGCGTCAACGACCTCACCGCCCGCTTGGTGCGCGCCGAGACGCGGGCCCTGCACCGCCTGTCGCGGGCCCGGCTGCGGGACGTGACCGTGCCCCGCCCGCTCTACGACGGCGAGTGGAACGGCCACCCGATGCTGGTGCAGGAGGCGCTGCCGGTCGGCCACCAGACGGACCGGCCCACCCGGCACCAGCTGCTGCGCTGTGTCACCCAGATCGTGGGGATCTCCGAGGTGCGCGAGCGCAGACTCTCGGAGAGCCCCTACCGGAGGTCCCTGGACGAGCGGATCGCCCGGCTCGGCGCGCGTCCCGAGGCCACGCCCCTGCGTACCGCGCTGCACCGGCTGCCCGACGTGTCCCTGCCCTTCGGGGCCTGGCACGGCGACCTGACCAGGTGGAACATCGCGAGCACGGCGCGTCGTGCCTTCGTTTGGGACTGGGAGCGCCTCACCATGGACGCACCAGCGGGGTTCGACGCCCTGCACTTCGACCTCAACGAGTGCGTGCAGGCCGGGGTGCACCCGGGTGTCCACCGGTGGCTGGACAGCGGTACCCGGCTGCTCCGCGATCCGATGCTGGCGGGGTTCGGACTGCGGGACCACACCGTGTCCACGGTGATGGCCCTGTACCTGATCGACCTCGCCACGCGTTACCTGCACGACCGCCAGGCGGAGTCCGGCAGCGGCATGGCCGCCGTCGACGACTGGCTGCTGCCCGCGTTGGACGGGCTCCAGGAGAGGGCGGCCCACGAGGCCGTCCGCCCCGTCTGACGGCCGTGCCGGACCGCCCCGGCGCACGCCACGCAGTAGCAGCCGCGCCCGCTCCGCGGCTGGCCGACATCAGCCCGGCCCCCGTCCCCGGACGGGGGCCACGCACACAAGGAGCTCGCCCATGCCCCGGGCCACCTCGCCCCTGAACCGCCTGGCCGTCCCGGCACGGCGCGCCCTGCTGCCGCTCGCGGACGGCCTGGGCGGTGTCACCAGCGCCGCCCGGGCCGTGCCCGACTTCCTCATCTGCGGAGCCCAGCGTTCGGGCACCACCTCGCTCTTCAAGGCCCTGTCCCAGCATCCGGGGGCGACCGGGCCGGTCCTGCGCAAGGGCGTGCACTACTTCGACACCGGCCACCACCGCGGACCGGACTGGTACCGCTCGCACTTCCCGCTGCGCGCGTCCCTGCGTCCCCGGTGGGGGCGGCCCCGGGTCCGGGTGTTCGAGTCCAGCCCCTACTACCTGTTCCACCCGCTCTCCGCCGAGCGGATCGCCAAGGAGCTGCCGGAGGCGCGGATCGTGGTGATCCTGCGCGACCCCGTCGAGCGGGCCTACTCGGCGCACGCCCACGAGACCGCGCGGGGGTTCGAGACCGAGCCGTTCGCGCGCGCCCTCGAACTGGAGGAGCGGCGGTTGGCCGGGACCGAGGAACGGCTGGTGGAGGACCCTGGCCACCACTCCCACTCGCACCAGCACCACGGGTACGTGGCGCGGGGCCGCTACGCGGACCAGCTGGAGCGGATGGAGGCGGCGGTGGGTCGTGAGCGCATGCACGTGGTGGACTACGCGGACCTGTTCGACGGCGGTCCCCGCGCGCTGGCCGGGATCCTGGACTTCCTCGGCCTTCCACCGGGGCCGGACCTCTCCCTGGGGCGGCACAACGCCCGCAAGCGCGCGGTGATGCCCGAGACCCTGCGCGCCGAGCTCACCTCGCGTTTCGCGGACAGCGACGCCCGGCTGGCCACCTGGTGGGGGCGCACCCCCTCGTGGTGCGCGTGACCCCCACGGGGACACGGCGCGGGAACGGCCTGGGCCGGGTCCTGCGCGGCGGTGTGGTGAACATGGCCGGGGCGGTGGTGAGCGCCGCGCTCAACCTCGCGCTGATCGTGGCGATCACCCGGGCCTTCTCGCAGGACACGGCCGGACTGCTGTTCTCCGCCACCTCGGTGTTCCTGATCATGGCGGCGGTGGCCAACGCGGGCGCCCCGGACGGGCTGGTGTACTTCATCGCCCGGATGCGGGTGTTCGGCCGCCCCGAGGGCGTGCCGGTGCTGCTGCGCCTGGCGCTGGGACCCGCAGTGCTGGCGTCCTGCCTGGTCGCGGCCGGACTGATGGTCTTCGCCGGACCGCTGGCCGAGGCGCTGGGCTCGGAGGAGGCTGCCGCCTACCTGCGGACCCTGGCGCTCTTCCTGCCCTTCGCCGTGCTCACCGACTCCGCGCTGGCGGCGACCCGCGCCCACCACGACATGTCGGTGACGGTCGTGGTGGACAAGGTGGGCCGTCCGCTGGCCCAGCTGGGGCTGGTGGGGATGATCGCGCTGTCCGGTTCGGCCGGGCTGCTGGCCCTGGCCTGGGCCGGTCCGTACCTCCCGGCGGCGGTGCTGGCCTGGTTCTGGCTGGGGCGGATCGTGCGCCGCGCCGGTCCGGACGACCCGGCACCCGCCGAAGGGACACCGGCCGAACCGGCGGGGACCGAAACGACGGGCGCCGACCGGTCACCGGTCGGCGCCGAGGACCGCGACGAGCGGGTCACCCCGGCGGTGTTCTGGTCGTTCGCGCTGCCCCGCGCCCTGGGCGGGGTCGCCCAGATGGGGGTGCAGCGCGGCGGAGTGGTGATGGTGGCGCTGCTGAACGGGCTGAGCGGGGCGGCGGTCTTCACGGCCGCGACACGGATCATGGTCGTCGGCCAGTTCGGCACCCAGGCCGTGCTCTACGCGGCCCAGCCGCGCTTCGCCGAGCTCCTGGCCGCGCGCGACCACGCGGCCGTGCGTTCGCTGTACCAGGCGGGGACGGCCTGGCTGGTGTGCCTGAACTGGCCGCTGTACCTGACCGCGCTGGTGTTCGCCCCCGAGGTGATGCGGCTGTTCGGGGACGGCTACGAGGCCGGGGTCCTGGCACTGGTGATCGTGTGCGCGGGCCAGCTGACCGCCCAGGTGCTGGGCATGGGAGACCTCGTCCTGACGATGACCGGCCGCACCGGGCTGAACCTGCTCAACAACGTGATGTCACTGCTGGCCAACGTGGCGGTGTGCGTGCTCCTGGTACCCGCGTACGGGGCCGCGGGAGCGGCCGTCGCCCTGGTGGCCGCCGCGCTGGTCCGCAAACTCCTGCCCCTGTGGCAGCTGCGGTCCCTGGTGGTCCTGCACCCGGTGAGCCGCCCGGTGCTGGCCGCCACGGGCAGCGCGCTGGTGTGGTTCGGCGCCCTGCCGCTGTTCCTGGACGCGGTGACCGGCGGCGGAGTGCCGGTCCTGGCGGCGGCGGTGCTGGTGGGGGCCCTCGGGCACCTCGGCACGGTCTGGCGGCTGCGCGACCGCCTCGAACTGCGGAGGTGAACCCGGTCCGCCCGCCCACCGTGCGCACGACACCCACAAGCCAACACCCAGAGCAATGGACTGATCACCGTATGTCTGAACGACCGGTTCTCCTGGTGGCCTCCAGCGGCGGCCACCTCACCCAGCTGCGGTCCCTACGCCCCTGGTGGCGTGGGAGGGAGCGCGTGTGGGTCACCTTCCGCACCCCCGACGCCGAGTCCGCGCTCACCGACGAGTCGGTGCGCTGGGCGCACCACCCCACCACCCGCCACCTCGGCAACCTGCTCCGCAACACCGGCCTGGCCCTGCGGACGATGCGGGCGCTGCGCCCCGCCGCCGTGGTCAGCACCGGCGCCGGGGTGGCCCTGCCGTTCTTCGTCCTGGGCTGGCTGATGCGGATCCCCACCGTCTACATCGAGGTGTACGACCGCATCGACACCCCCACCCTCACCGCCCGGCTCTGCAAGCCGTTCACCCGGCTGTACCTCGCCCAGTGGGAGGAACAGCGCTCGTTCATGCCGACCGCCATCACCGTAGGACCGCTCCTGTGACCGAACAGACCACACGTCCCACCCAGAGCCCCGAGGGCAGCGACCACGCCGACGTGGTCGTCAGCCTCGGCACCGACCACCACTCCTTCGACCGCCTCGTGAGGTGGGTCGACGACTACGCCCGGCGCAACCCCGACCTGCGCGTCCTGGTCCAGCACGGGCACAGCCGGGCCCCGGAGAAGGCCTCGGGCACCCCGTTCCTGTCCGGAGAGGAGCTGTCCGAGGCGATGCGCGCGGCCTCCGTGGTCGTCACACACGGGGGCCCCGGAACCATCACCCAGGCGCGGGCCGCCGGACACCTGCCCGTCGTGGTGGCCCGCGACCCCGAGCTGGACGAGCACGTGGACGAGCACCAGCTGCTGTTCGTCCGCCGGGTCGAGGACGCGGGACGGGTGCGTGCCTGCGCCACCGCCCAGCAGCTGCACGCCTTCATCGACAAGGCCCGGGAGTCCCCCGAGGACTTCCGCGTGGACCCCGCCGCCGAGGACGGTCCCGACCGGGCCGCCCGGCGCGCCGGCGAGCTGATCGACCTGCTCACCGACGACCGGGACGGTGCCGACGGGGTCGAGGAGGGCGCCCGGCGGGACACGGGTTCCCGGGTGACGGCCGAGGTGCCGGGCGACACCTGGCCCGCCGTGACCGTGGTGGTGCCCACCCGGGACCGGCCGGAGCTGCTGCGGCGCACCCTGCGCGCGATCGTCGAGCAGGACTACCCGGGGCGCATCACCACCATCGTGGTGTTCGACAACGACCAGCCGGACCCCACCCTCACCCACGGTGAGGGGGACCGTCCGGTCCGTGTGGTGACCAACACGCTCACACCGGGGCTGGCCGGGGCGCGCAACACCGGGGTGCTCGGCGCCGACACGGAGCTCGTGGCCTTCTGCGACGACGACGACACCTGGATGCCCGAGAAGCTGAGGGCCCAGGTGGAGATCATGCGCGAGGAGCCGGACACGGACATGGTGTGCTGCGGCATCCAGGTGGTCTACGACCGGGTCGAGTCCGAGCGGATCCTGGAGCGGACCAGCGTCACCTTCTCCGACCTGCTGCGTTCCCGTCTGACCGAACTGCACCCGTCCACCTTCCTGATCCGGCGCCGGGCCATGATCGACGGCTGCGGAACCGTGAGCGAGGAGATCCCCGGAAGCTACGCGGAGGACTACGAACTCCTGCTGAGGCTGGCCCGGCGGGGTCCGATCCGCAACATCCCCGAGCCCGGCGTGCGGGTGCTGTGGCACCGCAAGTCGTTCTTCTCGGAGCGCTGGCAGACCATCTCCACCGCCCTGCGCTGGCTGTTGGAGCGCTACCCCGAGTTCGCGCTGGTGCCACGCGGGTACGCGAGGATCGCGGGGCAGATCGCCTTCGCGGAGGCCTCGGCCAAACGGCGCGGCCGGGCTCTGCGGTGGATCGGCCGGACCCTGCGCAGCCGACCGTTGGAGGCCCGCGCGTACCTGGCCCTCCTGGTGGTGTGCGGGATGCCGCCCGCGTGGATCCTCCGCCTGCTCCACCTGCGCGGCAAGGGGGTCTGAGGCGTGCCCCCGGGTCGTCCTCGCTTCGCGGCGGGGACGACCCGGGAGGGCCCGGGCACCCACGCCGCTCCCCTCTCGGAGCGTCCGCCGCGTCAAGCGGGTAGGCCGGGGCGCTCCGGCGCGGGCCGTCCAGATGCCCGCTCCTTCTCAGGTCCGGCGTCGGCCGAGTGGCGGCCCGGACCATGGCCCGGACCTCCTCTCCCAGGCGGGCGGTCCGACCCGACCGATAGCCTCTCCCCCGTGCCCCGCACGGGGTCGGGGCGAGCACACGACACCGGGGGGACGCCATCTTCGAAGCCGACACGACCGGAGGACCCGTGATCAGGGAGGCCGTCAACGAGGACGTGGCCGAGGCGGCCGACACCCTCACCGAGGCCTTCCGGGACTACCCCTTCACCCGGCACACGATCTCCGCAGACGACCACCTCGCCCGCCTCCGCGAGTTCCAGCGGCTCTTCCTGGCCGAGGTCGGCCTGCCGCACGGCCGGGTGTGGGTGAGCGACGACCTGTCGGCCGTGGCCGTCTGGTCCACGCCCGACTCGGGCGGGGCCGACGAGGTCGTGGCCGGGCTGCTGCCCACGCTGGTCAACCTCGCGGGCGACCGTGCCGACGCCTACGCCTCGGCGGAGAAGGCCATGGAGGCGCACCGGCCGAAGGAGCCGGTCTGGTTCCTGGGCACCGTGGGGGTACGGCCCCGGGCCCGGGGCCGGGGGCTGGGCCGCGCGGTGATCCGCGCCGGTCTGCGTGAGGCGGACGCCGCGGGGGTGCCCGCGTTCCTGGAGACGGCGACGCCCGAGAACGTCCGGCTGTACGAGTCGCTGGGGTTCGTGGTCACCGCGGAGTACGACCTGCCCGACGGCGGACCGCACACCTGGTCGATGTCCAGGCCGGTGGGCGGCTGAGACGCGGGGCCGTCCCGGTGGCACCGGGACGGCCCGGCCGCGCTCAGTCGCGGGTCACCGCGTACTCCGCCAGGCGCCGGACCCGCTCGGGGAGGTTCACGTAGGGGTCCTTGCCCGCCTGCGCGAACCCGCGCCGGGCGTGCTCGTTGGCCAGGATCCGGAAGTCGCAGTCGGCGCCGACCTCGCTGTCCCACAGCTTGACGGCCCGCACCCGCTCGTAGCGCCTGAGGACGTCCGGGACGTCGGTGTACCACTTGGTGGTCGCGCTGGCGCCGATGTCGGTGGTCCCCATCTCCCCGATCATGACCGGCTTCCGGGGGTCGATGCCGTGCTTGGGTCCCTCCTGCTGGATCCACTCGTAGGTCGGGGCGAGGGCGTCCTCGAAGGAGTCGACGTGGTTCCAGTCGTTCATCTTCTCGCAGCCGGTCATGTTGTACGCCTCCCAGCTGATCCAGTCGACGTAGTCGTTGCCGGGCCACAGGCCCGGGAGCCGGTCCAGGTTGCCGGGCCACCCGGTCACGTTCCAGACCCAGATCGCGTTGTCCGCGCCCTCCGAGCGGTAGAGGTCGACGATGTGCCGCCAGGAGCGCACGAACTCCTCCGGGGTCCCCCGGTTGTTGTACCGGGCCTTGCCGTCGGCCTCGTGGTCGAAGGTGACGAAGTACGGGACGTCGAGTTCCGCGATGGCCCGCGCCTGGGACCGCAGCGAGGAGTCGAACTCGCCCGCGATGATGTCGCGGTAGGCGATGTCGGAGCGCCCCTGGGTGAAGCGGCGGGCCTCGATGTTGGTGTGCACGAAGCGGCCCTCGGCGATCATGCGCCGCTCGCGGTCGCCGGGGACGTCGGCCTGGTCGATACCGCGCCAGGTGTAGACGATGTCCATGTCGCGGTCGACCGCCGCCTCCAGCGCCGCCACGTCGTCGCCGTCGGGGCTGGCGCCCCACCAGACGCCGCAGGAGGGTTCGAGGATGTCCGAGACCGTGCACTGGGTCTCGACGGTGGAGGGCAGGCCGAGGAACGACGCCGAGTTCGGCACGGAGGGGCTCTGCCGAGGCCGGTCCTCCGCCGGTGCCGCGGCCTCGGTCGGGCCGTCACCCACGCTCGTCAGCCCCAGGGCGAGCAGGACCGCCCCCGTCGCCGCCATACCTCGTACCGGTCCGCCCACCATGGTCAACCGCCCCCTAGCTTCCCCGATGACAACCCAGAGTGTTCACGTAATGACAATACGTTATGTATCCCCCGTGCAACACCCTGGGAACCAGGTAGCGGACATCAGTACCCATAGCGACCGCGCGTGGGGGCGGTGACCGCCTCGACCAGACACCGGCGCCAGGGGGCCAGGTCACGCCGCCAGCCATGGTCGGCCCGGACGCCCACGGGACCCGCCTGGAAGCGCATCGGGTTCCCGGAGACGGCGTGCCCCTCCGCGAGCTCCACCCCGCCCTCGCCCAGACGGAGCGGGGCCCCCGCGTGCCCGGCGAAGGCCGCGACGCGCCCGAACTCGCCCTCCGGGTCGGCCACGAAGTCCTCGTACCGCACCCTCAGGGCCGGGAGCCCCTGGCGGGCGAGCTCGTCCAGCGTGGAGTTCTGGGTCATCCACTGCACGGCCGCGCGCCCCGCCGAGTAGCGCGCCATCTCCGGTTCGGAGCTGCCCGGAGCGGCGTCCGGCCGGGCCACCCGCTTGCTCCAGGAGTGCGCCACCGCCCGGGGGTCGCGCACGACGTGCAGGAGGCGCATACCGGAGCCGTACCGCCAGCGCAGGCAGGCGGCCAGGGAGGCGTGTTTACTCGCGTCCACGATCACCCGGGCCCCGCTGACCTCGGCGACGGCCGAGTAGAGCCGGTGGTAGAACTCGGTGTAGCGCGCGCTCCGGGCCGCGAGCGCGCCCTCCCCCGCGGAACCCTGGAGCAGCCCCGGGAGGTAGCGGGTCCGGTCGACACCGTCCTTGAGGCGCAGCAGCGCCTCCACGTCCAGGCGCTCCCAGCCGCCGAACCCCCGCTTGCCGACCTCGCTCCAGAAGCCGCAGTCGGCGAAGGGCAGACCGCACCCGCAGCGCTCGTTCTCCACCAGCCCCCGGCGCCACAGGTGCACGACCTCACCGACGGAGCAGAACCCGGGCAGCTCACCAAGAAGGCGTTCGATCAGCGTGGAACCGGAACGGCCCATCCCGCCGACGAACACCAGACGATATCCATCCACGACCCCAGGATATGACCTTTGGTGATGCCTGATGCACACACAGTGACTCCACTGTCGGGGGCGCACGGGAACGGCCCCGGGCGGGAGGTGTACTCCCGGCCCGGGGCCGTCCTTCTCTCGTCAGATCCGCTGGGTGTGGACGCGCGGGGACCCCACAACCCGGCCGGGTTACAGGCCCTGGACGTTCAGCAGCAGGTTCACGGTGCCGCTGGGAACGCCGCTGAGCTTGTCCGAACCACCGTTCTCGGTGAGCCAGTCCAGGATGACGCTCTGCTCGTCGTCACCGAGGGAGCTCTTGTACAGAGCGGCGGCGCCGGCCACGTGCGGGCTGGCCATCGAGGTGCCGGAGTAGCTGTCCGTGCCGCCACCGGGGATGGTGGACTCGACGTCGACGCCGGGAGCGTAGATGTCGACGGCCGGGCCGTAGTTGGAGAAGGAGGCGGTGGCGTCGGAGTCGTCGGAGGCACCGACGGTGACCACGCCCTCGGCGCCGCCCGGGGAGACGTTGCCCGCGTCCTGGCCCTCGTTGCCCGCGGCCACGGCCACGAAGACGCCCGAGTCGGCCAGGGCGTTGACGGCGTCGTCCACGGCCTGCGAGGCCGGGCCGCCCAGGGACAGGTTCGCGACCGCGTTGGCGTCGGCGTTCGCGGCGACCCAGTCGATACCCGCGATGACGTCGTCGTAGGTGCCGGAGCCGTCGTCACCGAGGACCTTGACGCCGTAGAGCGAGGCGCCCGGCGCCACGCCGTAGCTGTCGGCGCCCACGGTGCCCGCGACGTGCGTGCCGTGGCCCTGACGGTCGCCGCCGTCACCGCCGGTGGCGTCGAACCCGACCTCGGCGCGACCGCCGAAGTCCGGGTGGGAGTCGTCGATGCCGGTGTCGATGATGTAGACGGAGGTGCCGCTGCCGTCGGACTCCGTGGTGTAGGAGCCGTCCAGCGGCAGGTCCTCCTGGTCGATGCGGTCCAGGCCCCACGGGACCATGGTGGTGGCTTCGCCGACCTGCTCGATGTAGGCGACGCCGTCCTGGGCGCGCAGCTCCTGGACCTCGGCGTCGCTGAGCTCCGCCGAGTAGCCGTTGATGGTCTCCTCGTAGGTGTGGTTGACCTGGTCGGCGGAGATGCCGAAGGCCGACGGGGAGACCGAGCTGGCGTTCATGCTGTCCTCAAGGACCACGAACCAGTCACCGCCGGAGGCGGCGGAGCTCGTGTACACCGGCGCGAGCTCCGAGGCGCCGGCGGTGGCCCCGCTCAGCGCGAGGGGAATGGTGAGTGCACTGACCGCGACAGCGCTGAACGCGACCCTGCGAGTGGGGTGCTTCTTCACGCGGTTCCTCCTTGTGGGGGTTTCCATAGTGGGAGTACGCGACAGGTCATAACCGTGCGTATTGGCCCGATTGCGACGCTGTACGCGATTCGCACACTTTAGGCAGACTTGACCCCGGATTGCCAGAGGCTGAGAGAATTTTTCTCAACGATCACCCTCCGCACTCCTAGCCGATAGGCCAGAATCGCTCCGTTCGAGGTGACACTCTGCTTGGTCTCCACCCCTGCACACGGCCCTAACGCCGGGTAACTTGAGCTCCTCCAGACACACCATTGACCCGGAACCAATCGGCACCGAGGACCAGAAAAAGTGCTCCGAGGATTCACAACCTGAAATGTTCGCGTAAGAAACCGCGACCCGAGTGGTCCGGTCGGACCCACTCGGTCACCCCTCTCAGAACACACGAAACGGGGCCGCCGAAAGGCGACCCCGTGAGGAATGTTTGGCTATTCAGCGGGTACGTCTAGTCAGCTTTGACGACCATTCCCGCACCCACCGTGGTGTTGGTGGCCTCGTCGATGAGGATGAACCCGCCCGTCTGCCGGTTCTTGGCGTACTCGTCCACGAACAGGGGCTGGGTGGAGCGCAGCCGCACCCGCCCGATCTCGTTCAGCGCGAGGTGGTCGGCGGCCTCGTCCCGGTGCAGCGAGTTCACGTCCAGCCGGTAGCGCAGGTCCTTGACCACCACCTTCGCGGTCCTGGTCGTGTGCTTGACGAGGAGCCTGGAACGCGGCGTGAGCTTGCGCGCGTCCGTCATCCAGCACACCATCGCCTCGATGTCCTGCGACACCGTGGGGGTGTTGTTGGGGCGGCAGATCATGTCGCCCCGGGAGATGTCGATCTCGTCCTCCAGCAGGAGGGTGACGGACATGGGCGAGAACGCCTCCGCGACCTCCCCGTCCGCCGTGCGGATCTTCGCGATGCGCGTGGACAGACCGGAGGGCAGGTGGGTGACCTCGTCGCCGGGCTTGAGGACGCCGCCCGCGAGCTGGCCCGCGTAGCCCCGGTAGTCGTGCAGTTCGGGGTCGTCCGAGCGGTGCGGCCGGATCACGTACTGCACCGGGAAACGGGCGTCGATCAGGTTGCGGTCCGAGGCGATGTGCACGTTCTCCAGGTGGTGCAGCAGGGAGCCGCCCGTGTACCAGGGCATGTTCTCGGACTGGCTGACCACGTTGTCGCCGTGCAGGGCGGAGATCGGCACGAACGTGAGGTCGCGCGCGTCCAGCTTGGCGGCGAACTCCGCGAACTCGGACTTGATCTCCTCGAAGCGGTCCTGGGAGTAGTCGACCAGGTCCATCTTGTTCACCGCGAGCACCAGGTGCGGCACCTGGAGCAGGGTGGTGAGGAAGGCGTGGCGGCGGCTCTGCTCCTGGAGGCCCTTGCGGGCGTCCACCAGGATGATCGCGAGGTCGGCGGTGGAGGCACCGGTGACCATGTTCCGGGTGTACTGGATGTGCCCGGGGGTGTCCGCGATGATGAAGGTGCGCCGGGGCGTGGCGAAGTAGCGGTACGCCACGTCGATGGTGATGCCCTGCTCGCGCTCGGCGCGCAGTCCGTCGGTGAGCAGCGCCAGGTTGGTGTGCTCCTCACCCCGGGCGACGCTGGTGCGCTCCACCGCGTCGAGCTGGTCCTCGAAGATGGACTTGGAGTCGTACAGCAGGCGCCCGATCAGCGTGCTCTTGCCGTCGTCGACCGAGCCCGCCGTGGCGAACCGCAGGATGTCGTTGCTCATGTTGCCTGTCCAATGCGCGAAGTGTGGGGCGGTTCAACAACCGTGGGGACGAGTGGGCGGAGGCTAGAAGTAGCCCTCGCGCTTGCGGTCCTCCATGGCGGCCTCGCTGGCCCGGTCGTCGGCGCGGGTCTGCCCGCGCTCGGTGATCCGGGTCGCGGCGATCTCCGCGATGATGTCGTCCAGTTCCACGGCCGAGGACTTGACCGCCCCGGTGCAGGTGAGGTCGCCGACGGTGCGGTAGCGCACGGTCTCGGTGAAGGGGACCTCGGTCTCGTCGCGCTGGATGAGCGGTGAGTCCGCGAGCAGGATGCCGTCGCGCTCGAACACGCTCCGCTCGTGGGCGAAGTAGATCGAGGGCAGTTCCAGCTCCTCACGCTGGATGTAGCCCCACACGTCGAGCTCGGTCCAGTTGGAGATGGGGAAGACCCGGATGTGCTCGTCGCGGTTGATCCGGGTGTTGAACACGTTCCAGAGTTCGGGGCGCTGGTTCTTGGGGTCCCACTGGCCGAACTCGTCGCGGAAGGAGAAGACCCGTTCCTTGGCCCGGGCCTTCTCCTCGTCGCGGCGGGCGCCCCCGAAGGCCGCGGTGAAGCCGTTCTCCTCGATGGCCTCCAGCAGCGCCGAGGTCTGGAGGCGGTTGCGGCTGGCCCAGCGGCCGGTGGGCTCGGTGACCTTGCCCGCGTCGATCTGCTCCTGGACCGAGGCCACCACCAGCCGGACCCCGGCCTGGGCGACGCGTCGGTCCCGGAACTCGATGACCTCGTCGAAGTTGTGCCCGGTGTCCACGTGCATGACGGGGAACGGGATCGGGGCGGGCCAGAAGGCCTTCTCCGCCAGGCGCAGCATCACGATGGAGTCCTTGCCGCCGGAGAAGAGCAGCACGGGCCGCTCGAACTCCGCCGCCACCTCGCGCATGATGAAGATCGCCTCGGCTTCGAGGACGTCCAGCTGGGAGAGCTGGTAGCGCCCGAGCGCCTGCTGACTCGCCTGACCCATGGAATCCGCCTTAGAAATACCGACACTCACGTCCGGTTCCGCGGCGGTGGGTGCTGCGGTTCAGCCCCCCGCGTGCGGACCGGCGCTGTCAAGGTCCGCGCCGTCGCGGATGCTTGCCAACAACATACCCGACAATTCCGATCGGCATACAAGGACATCGGGGAGTAGCGGGTCGGCTACGTTGTAGCGCAGCTCCGAACCGTCGATCCGCGACGTGTGCAGGCCCGCCGCGCGCGCGACCGCCACCGGCGCGGCGCTATCCCACTCGTACTGGCCGCCCGCGTGCACGTAGATGTCGGCGATCCCCAGCAGGACGGCGCAGATCTTGGCGCCCGCCGACCCCATCGGGATCACCTCGGCGCCCATCTGGGTCGCCATGCGCTGGACGAACGCCGGGGGCCGGGTCCGGCTGGCCGTGATGCGCAGCCGCTGCCCCTCGGGGCGCTCCTCCGGCAGCCACGGCGGGTCGACCGTGGACAGGCAGCTGCCCTGGGCGGGCAGCGCGACCGCACCGGCGACCAGGTCGCCGTTCTCCCACAGCGCCACGTGCACCGCCCAGTCGGTACGACCGGCCTCGGAGAACTCGCGGGTCCCGTCCAGCGGGTCGATGATCCACACCCGCCTGGCCCTCAACCGCGACTGGTCGTCGGCACCCTCCTCGGAGAGCACCGCGTCGCTGGGCCGCAGCCTCCCGAGCGCGGAGAAGAGGAACTCGTGCGAGGTGCGGTCACCCAGGGTGCGCAGGACCTCGGGCTCGTCGAATCCGTGGCGGGCGCGCAGGCGCAGCAACAGCTGTCCGGCCTCGCTCGCCAGGTCCCGAGCCACCTCATGATCGTTTCGGATGTTGTTCACCGGCTAGTATGCTCCCGCCCCACGGATCACCGCTGACCACGTCTTCCACAGGATCTGGATGTCCAATGTCAGCGACCAGTTTTCCACGTACCGCAGATCCAGACGGACCGATTCCTCCCAGGAGAGGTCGGATCGGCCGCTGACCTGCCACAGGCCCGTCATCCCCGGTTTGACCACCAACCGGCGGCGGACGTCGTGCCCGTACTGGGCGACCTCCTCCGGCAGCGGGGGCCTCGGACCGACGAGCGACATCTCGCCGCGCACCACGTTGACGAGCTGGGGAAGCTCGTCGAGCGAGTAGCGGCGCAGCCACGCCCCCACGGACGTGACCCTGGGGTCCCTACGCATCTTGAAGAGCACACCGTCGTGCTCGTTCCGGGCTTGGAGGATCGCCTTGAGGGCGTCCGCTCCGACCACCATCGTACGGAACTTGTACACGGTGAACTCGGCGCCACCCCGGCCCACGCGCGTCTGCCGGAAGAAGGCGGGTCCGCCGCCCTCCGAGCGGATCAGAACGCTCAGGACGAGGAAGAGGGGCGAGAGCAGGACCAGCGCCAGCGCGGCGGCGCAGCGGTCGAAGGCGCCCTTGACCACGCGGCGGGTGCCCTCCAGCTCGGGGTGCTCCACGTGCAGCAGGGGCAGGCCCGCCACGGGACGGATGGTGGTGCGGGGTCCGGCCACCTCCATGAGGGCCGAGGCCACGGTGAGGTCGGTGCCGGTCTTCTCCAGCTCCCAGGCGAGTCGGCGCAGTTCCACCCCGTCCATCTCCGGGCAGGCCAGGACCGCGACCGAGTCGGCACCGACCAGCGCGGCGGCGTCGGCGGCGTCGGTGAAGGACCCCAGGACCGGACAGCCCTCCACCTCGGTGACGTCCGATTCGTGGGCGGGCAGGCACACGCCCACCACCCGCATGCCGTGGTAGATCTCGTCGCGGAACCGCCGGATGAGGTCGCCGGCGCCGACGCTGTGGCCGACGATCACGACCCCGCTCATACAGGCCCCGGAGCGGCGCCGACGGTGCAGCGCCTTGCGGCGCGCGTAGCGCAGGCTGAGGGAGAGCAGGACGATCAGCGGCAGGGCGATGAGCACGTAGCCGCGCGCGAGGTCGAACTTGACGGCGTAGGCCCCGACCGCCACGGTCGCGGCAAGGAACGCTCCGGCCACCGCGACCCTGCGGTACTCCTCGGTGCCGATCCCCAGGAAGCGGCGTTCGTATCCGCCGCCGAGCCGGACGAACAGGACCCACACCGGCGGCAGGACCAGGGAGAGCAGCAGGTAGGGCGTGGTGGTTCCGGCCAGAAGGGCGTCGTTGAACCGGACCGCGCTCCCGGCCAGGGTCGCCACGACGGCGGCGGTGAGGTCCAGCGCGACCAGGCCGAGGACGTAGGGACGGAGCCAGGCCTCGGCCCGGGGTCCGGTGTTGACCGGAATCCGCCGGATCCCCCGGACCGGCGTGCCCGGCCGAACCGGATGCTCCCGTCGCCGCGCCGAGGGCTGTCCCTGGACGATCCCACTGGTTGTGACCACGTTTCCCCCAAGACCACTGACGGCCGCGAATGCTCACGATGGGTGACCACCCCTGGGCGCGCGCTACCTCAGCGAAGGGCAGGGATGGGTTCTCTCCGGGCGCGAAACGACGTCCGCCCACCCGAACAGTAACCAAAAGTAGTGGAAAAGTCGCTGTGGGTCGCGGACTGTTGGGGAAGAAGTCCCAATCCCACCAAGAATGTGTCTGTCCCGAGACCGCCCGGGCCCTTTCGAAGGGGACACGGCGGGGCCGGGATCCGCCCTGACCGAAATCCGAAGCAGAACGTGACCGGCTCCAGCGGGCGGGGGCCGGGAGCCGGAGCCCCCGCCACCGGCCCCCTGTACGGGGCCGGTCGGGCGTGCGGGTCGGGCGTGCGGGTCAGGCTGCGGTGTGGAAGATGTTCTGCGCCCGGCCCAGACCGTCCTTGAGGATGGTGCGCACCGCGTCGGCGGCGCGCTCCACGTTCAGGTCCAGCTCGAGGGCCTCGGTCGAGGAGAAGTCCCGCAGCACGTACGCGGCCGGGTCCATACGCCCGGGCGGGCGGCCCACACCGAAGCGGACCCGCAGGTAGTCCGGGCCGGACAGGGAGGCGGTGGTGGACTTCAGCCCGTTGTGACCGCCCGACCCGCCGCCCTTCTTGAGCTTGAGCGCCCCGTAGTCGATGTCCATCTCGTCGTGCACGACGATGATCCGCTCCATCGGGACCTTGTAGAACTTCGCCAGCCCCGCGATCGGGCCGCCGGAGACGTTCATGAAGGTGCGCGGCTTCGCCAGCACCACGGGGGCGCCCTCGATCCGGGTCTCCACGACCTCGGCGTGCGCCTTGTGGACCTTCCAGCGCTCGCCCTTCTCGGCGGCCAGGGCGTCCACGACCATGAAACCGGCGTTGTGCCGGTTGCCCGCGTACTTGGGGCCCGGGTTGCCCAACCCGACCACCAGCCAGCGCTCCGCCTCGGCCATGTCCTCGCCGTCCCCGCTCTTCCGGATACCCAACCTGCTCAACAGACTCCACATGCCGACCGACACTATCGGCACCCGGAGCACGCCCCCGCACGACGAACGCGCGGCCCCCGGATCGGGGACCGCGCGCTCAGAGCCGTGTGGGGCTGGGGACCGCGCCTACTCGGCGGCGGCCTCCTCAGCGGCCCCGGCGGCCTCGGTGCTGGTCTCCGGCTCCTCCTCCACGCGCGGCGCGGAGACGGTGAGCAGGATCGACTCGGGGTCGGTGACCAGGGAAACGCCCGCGGGCAGCTTCAGGTCGCCGGCGGTCGGGGTGGCGCCGACCTCCAGGCCGTTGATGTCGAACTCGACACCCTCGGGGATGCGGGTGGCCTCGGCCTCCACGGTCACGGTGACGAGCTCCTGGTTGAGCACGCCGGGAGCCTTGACCTCACCGGTGAGGGAGACGCTGATCTCGACCTCGACCTTCTCACCCTTGGAGACGACGAGCAGGTCGACGTGCTCCAGGAAGCCCTTGATGGCGTCGCGCTGCACGCTCTTGGGGAGGGCAAGGTTGTCCTTGTCCAGGCCGTCGAGGCGAATCAGGACGTTCGGGGTCTTCAGGGCGAGCATGAGCTCGTGGCCCGGCAGGTTCAGGTGGCGGGGCTCGGTGCCGTGGCCGTAGAGGACGGCCGGCACCTTACCCGCGCGGCGGGCGCGACGGGAGGCGCCCTTGCCGAATTCCGTGCGGGGCTCGGCAGCGATACGTACCTCGGACACGACAAAACTCCTCGGGTTCAACCCCGCAGTACGGGGAACACGACTCCAGTAGTACGAACGATTCTCGCCCTCGGCGAAGAATTGCGACGGGGTCACCCAGCTCGCTGAGGACTCGACCGCCCTGGTTCCAGGCGTGCCCGGCGAGCCGTCACCGGACCCGTCCGGCCCGGGAACGCTCGTCGCGCACCCCTGCCCGCGTTGTTTCCAGGCGGAGACACGAAAGGAAACCACCCGGACACGGGGACACTCGGCCAAGTCTACTGTCTCTGGTGACGACTCCGTACATGGCCCGTCCCGGGACCGGCTCCGGCCCCGGCCGGGGGCACCCGCGCCGTGCGCGGGTGCCGGCGACAGCGACTAGTCGAACAGGCTCGTGACCGAACCGTCGGTGAAGACCTCGTTGATCGCGCGGGCGACCAGCGGGGCGATCGAGAGCTGCGTGAGCTTCTCGAAGGCGCGCTCCTCCGGGACGGGGAGCGTGTTGGTGATGACCACCTCGGAGATGCGCGAGTTCTGGAGGCGCTCGGCGGCCGGACCGGACAGCACACCGTGCGTCGCGGCGACCAGGACCTTCTTGGCGCCCTGCTCGAAGAGGGCCTCGGAGGCCTTCACGATGGTGCCGCCGGTGTCGATCATGTCGTCGACCAGGACGCACACGCGGTCCTTGACCTCGCCGACGACCTCGTGGACCTTCACCTGGTTGGCGACGTCCGGGTCACGGCGCTTGTGGATGATGGCCAGAGGGGCGCCCAGACGGTCCGCCCAGCGGTCGGCGGTGCGCACGCGCCCGGCGTCCGGGGAGACAACGGTGATCTCGGCGTGGTCGACCTGGCTGGCGATGTGGTCGGCCAGGATCGGCAGCGCGAAGAGGTGGTCGACCGGGCCGTCGAAGAAGCCCTGGATCTGGTCGGTGTGCAGGTCCACCGCCATCATCCGGTCCGCCCCCGCGGTCCGGAAGAGGTCGGTGACCAGGCGCGAGGAGATGGGCTCGCGGCCCCGGTGCTTCTTGTCCTGGCGGGCGTAGCCCAGGATCGGGGTGACCACGGTGATCCGCTTGGCGGAGGCGCGCTTGAGCGCGTCCACCATGATCAGCTGCTCCATGATCGACTCGTTGACCGGGTCGGCGTGGCTCTGGATGACGAACGCGTCGCTGCCGCGCACCGACTCCAGGTACCGCATGAAGATCTCGCCGTTGGCGAAGGTGTCGAACCGGGTGGGGACCACCTCGATCCCCAGTTCCTTCGCCACCTCCTCGGCCAGGGCCGGGTGCGTACGCCCCGAGAACAGCATCAGTTGTTTCTGGCCGGTGGCCTTCATGCCGGTCACGTGTTTCTCCCCCACAGTCACTGCTTGTTAGCGGCGTCGGCTCTGTGCCGTTCCGCCTGCTCCGCCGCCTCGGCGGGCGGAGTTCCCGGACGCTTGCGCCGCGTCCAGCCCTCGACGTTACGCTGCCGGTGTCCTTCGGAGATCGCCAGGGCACCGGGCGGGACATCGTCGCGGACCACGGTCCCGGCCCCGGAATAGGCTCCGTCGCCCACGGTCACGGGAGCGACGATGGTGTTGTCGCTGCCGATGCGGACGTGGTCGCCGATGGTGCTCCGGGACTTGGTGACCCCGTCGTAGTTGACGAACACCGAGGAGCAGCCGATGTTGCTGCCCACACCGATGTCCGCGTCCCCGACGTAGGTCAGGTGCGGGATCTTCGAGCCGGTGCCGACGTTCGAGTTCTTGACCTCGACGAAGGCACCGGCCTTGGTCCGCTCGGCCAGGCGGGTGCCCGGCCGCAGGTAGGTGTAGGGGCCGACGGTGGCCCAGGGGCCGATCTCCGCCCCGTCCGCGGTGGTCTCGCGGACCTTCGCGCCGTCACCGACGAGGGTGTCGCGCAGGTCGGCGCCGGGGCCGACCTCGGCGTCCTCACCGATGCTCGTGGTGCCGTAGAGGCGGCTGTTCGGGTGGACCACGGTGTCCGCGCCGATGCTGACCCCGGCGTCCACCCAGGTCGTCGCGGGGTCCACGATGGTCACGCCGGAGAGCATGTGCCCGGTCAGGAGGCGGTCGTTCAGGACGCGGCGCGCCTCGGAGAGCTGCACGCGGTTGTTGACGCCCTGGACCTCGTTCCAGTCCTCGGCGCTCCAGGCGTCCACCCGGTGGCCGTCGGCGCGGAGCAGGCCGACCGCGTCGGTGATGTACTCCTCGCCCTTGGCGTTGTCCGTGGACAGGCGCTGGACGACCTTGCTCAGGAGGGCGCCGTCGAAGGCGTACATCCCGGAGTTGATCTCGTCCACGAGGTGCTGCTCGGGCGTGGCGTCGGCGTGTTCGACGATCTCCGTGAAGGAGCCGTCGGCGTCACGCACGATGCGTCCGTAGCCGTGGGGGTCGGGGACGCGGGCGGACAGCACGGTGACCGCGTTGCCCTCCTTCTCATGTGCCCCGACCAGCGACGCGAGTGTCTCGCCGCGCAGCAGGGGCGTGTCCCCGCAGGTCAGGACGACGGTTCCGGAGAGATCGACGCTCTGGGCGGCGAGGTCCTCGACCGCCATGCGCACGGCGTGCCCGGTGCCGTTCTGTTCCTCCTGCACCGCCGTGACGGCTTCGGGGGCGACCTCGGCCAGGTGGGCTCGCACCTGGTCCCGGGCGTGGCCCACGACCACCACGGTGTTGCCGGGTTCGAGTTCTCTGGACGCGTGGAGCACGTGGCCGAGCATGCTGCGGCCGTTGAGTTCGTGAAGGACCTTGGGAAGCTTCGACTTCATTCGGGTGCCCTCACCCGCCGCGAGGATGATCACGGCAGCCGGACGGTTCACGCTCACTGGAGGAGACCCCTCGTGATAGCTGGCATATGAACGTCGGCTCACCCTTCGGCGGCGCGACCCGCATGCCGCGCGGGCGGCCGTCGGATGACCAGCGGCCGACATGGGAAGGATACATGTGTGACACCGGCACACATCAGGCGCATGAGGGGGCGCCGCGCGCGGCGCCCGGCGGACTCCCGCAGGGGCGGGCCAGCCGGACGCCGGTGTGAGTTGTGCCGCCGTCCCTCTCCCGTGTCCCGCACGGGGTGCGTCCCGCCCCTCGGAGGGGGCGGTCGCGCGACGGCGGGGGTTGCTCCCGGACCAGGGCTCGAACCTGGACGATGGGGACCAAAACCCCAGATGCTGCCGATTACATCATCCGGGAACGTTCCGGACGCTCGCCCGGACGCTCGACACCAACATAGCGCCTCCACCCGGGGGCTTGCCAAACCTACGGGGTCGTAGGTTACGGTTACGTAGGAATAGGTTGGGCCGTCTCGGCGGGTGCCTCGTACCCGTGACGCCGTCCCGACCGGTGACGACGTTCTCCGTGACGAGGTGTGCAAGACCCATGACCGCTGCCCCAGAGGTGCCGACCGAAGGCGCCGAGAAGCCCACCGGCACCGCCACCGCCACCGCCGCTCCCAAGCGCGAGGCGATCCCCGAGTACGAGCCCGAGCTGCGGGGCAAGGCCGAGCGCTACACCGTCTTCGCGTTCGTGTTCGTGCCCCTGATCGCGCTGCTCGCCGCGGTGCCCTTCTTCTGGGGCTGGGGCCTGTCGCTGCTCGACATCGCCATCGCCACGGTCTTCTACGTGATCAGCGGCCTGGGCATCACCGTCGGCTTCCACCGCCACTTCACCCACGGTTCCTTCAAGGCCAACCGCCCGCTGCGGATCGCGCTGGCGATCGCGGGCTCCATGGCCATCGAGGGCAGCGTCATCAAGTGGGTGGCCGACCACCGCCGCCACCACAAGTACGCGGACGCCGAGGGCGACCCGCACTCGCCGTGGCGCTTCGGGGACGACTGGAAGTCCGTGGCCAAGGGCATGTACTACGCCCACATGGCGTGGATGTACCTGGACGAGAAGAAGACCTCCCCCCGCCGCTTCACCCCGGACCTGCTCAAGGACAAGGACGTCGTCCTCGTCGACAAGCTGTTCCTGCCGATCGTGCTCTTCTCGCTCTTCGCCCCCGCCGTCATCGGCGGCCTGGTCACCATGTCCGTCTGGGGCGCGGTCACCGCGTTCTTCTGGGCGAGCCTGGTGCGCGTCGCGCTGCTGCACCACGTGACCTGGTCGATCAACTCGATCTGCCACACCATCGGCGAGGAGAACTTCGAGGTCCGCGACCGCTCCCGCAACGTGTGGTGGCTGGCCATCCCGTCCTTCGGTGAGTCCTGGCACAACCTGCACCACGCCGACCCCACCTGCGCCCGCCACGGTGTGCTCAAGGGCCAGATCGACATCTCCGCCCGGGTCATCTGGGTCTTCGAGAAGTTCGGCTGGGCCACCAAGGTGCGCTGGCCCAACAACGAACGGCTCGCTGCCAAGCGGGTCAAGGTCTAGGATCAGTAACCATCATGGGAGCAGCCGACAGCGAGCAGAGGACCCGCGTGCGCCGCAAGCGCATGACGGGCAAGGAGCGTCGGCAACAGCTGTTGGAGATCGGCCGGGAGCTGTTCGCCGAACGCGGGTTCGACGCGACCTCCGTTGAGGAGATCGCCGCGCGGGCCGGGGTGTCCAAGCCCGTGGTCTACGAGCACTTCGGCGGCAAGGAGGGCATCTACGCCGTCGTCGTGGACCGGGAGATGCGCACGCTCCTGGGCATGATGGGCGAGGCCCTCACCGCGGACCACGCCCGCAGCAAGATCGAGAAGGCGGCCCTGGCCCTACTGCGCTACGTCGAGGAGGACAGCGTCGGGTTCCGGGTGCTCACCCGCGACTCGCACGTGGCCTCCGGGACCGGCAGTTTCGCTGGCCTGATCAACGACATCGCCAGCCAGGTCGAGCACATCATGGCGGACGAGTTCTCCGAACGCGGCTACGACCCGGCGCTCGCCCCGATGTACGCGCAGGCCCTGGTGGGCATGTGGGCGCTGACCGGACAGTGGTGGCTGGAGGTGCGCAAGCCCAAGCGTGAGGTGGTGGCGGCGCACCTGGTCAACCTGGCCTGGAACGGGCTCTCCGCGCTGGAGTCCAAGCCGAGGCTGGACACGCGCCGCAAGCGTTGAGCCGAGCCCCGGACACGGGTGGCACCAGTGGGGCGGGTATTCGTATACCCGCCCCACTATCTTGATGTCAAGAGATATGCTGGGTGCCATGCGCGATGAGGTGGATGGGCTGATCGAGGCGTGGCGCTCCGAGCGGCCGGACGTGGACGTGACGCCCCTGGAGGTGTTCAGCCGGGTGTCCCGGCTCGCCCGCCACCTCGACCGTGCCCGACGCACCGTCTTCACCGAGCACGCGCTGGAGCCCTGGGAGTTCGACGTCCTGGCCGAGCTCCGCCGCTCCGGCCCGCCCTACGAGCTCAGCCCCGGGCGCCTGCTGCGCGCCACCCTGGTCACCTCCGGGACCATGACCAACCGCGTGGACCGGCTGGCCGCCGCCGATCTCGTGCGCCGCCGCCCCGACCCCGCCGACAAACGCGGCGTGCTGGTCCGGCTTACCGCGAGGGGCGCCGAGCGGATCGACGCCGCACTGGCCTCACTCCTCAGCTACGAGGAGACCCTTCTGGCCCCGATGCCCGCCGCCGAGCGCGAACAGCTGGCATCGTTACTGAGAAGCCTTCTCGCACCCCTCGACAGGAGCCCGTCCGGCCCGCAGGGGTGAGAACCGTCCGGGCCCGTGGGAGAGCACGTTGAGAATCCGTTGGATGGCCGCCGTCGCCGCGACCCTCGTCGTCGCGGGCTGCTCCGCTGAGGAGGCCGGGGAACCCGTTCCGGCGCCGAACCACTACCTGTCCCTGGGCGACTCCCTGACCGTGGGGGTGCAGCCCGACGAGCGGGGTCGGGGCCGGGAGACCTCGGAGGGGTACACCGACGTCCTGTACCGCTCGCTGAAGGACACCGACTCCTCCCTCCGGCACGAGCGCATGGGCTGCGGCGGCGAGGACACCACGACCTTCGTCGGCGGCGGCATCCCCGGGTGCGACGACCGTTACGAGGAGGGCGCCCAGCTCGACCAGGCCGAGGAGTTCCTGCGGGAGCACGGCGACGCGGTCGACCTGGTCACCCTCACCATCGGGGGCAATAACTTCACCGGGTGCGTCGAGGGCGTCCACGAGGAGGCGCTCGGCATCGACGGGATCAGCGTCGACGAGGCCTGCGTGGCGGACGGCCTGGAGCGCCTGGAGACCGAGGTGCCGGTGATCGCGGAACGGCTGGTCGACGCGGCGGACCCGAGCACCCGGATCGTCGGGATGACCTACTACAACCCGTTCCTGGCCCTCGCCCTGCTGGAGGACCCCGACGCCTCCGGCGAGACGAGCCTGTCCGCCCGGACCGTGGAGATCCTCGACCAGGTGAACGCGTCACTGACCGCCTCCTACGAGGCCGCCGGGATCGACGTGGCCGACGTGGACGCCGCCTTCGACGGCTCGGACACCGAGGTCCCCGCCGACAGTGCCTCGGGCATGCCGGTCAACCTCCAGCGGATCTGCGACCTCACCTGGATGTGCGACACGGCCCGGGGCCCGGACATCCACACCAACCTCGCCGGCGCCCAGGCCATCGCCGACGTCTTCCAGGCCCGGATCCGCTAGAACACGGAACGCGGCGGACGCCTCGGGAGGAGTTCCTGGAGAGCATCGAGGACTACGTCGACTGCGGAACGGGCTGAGCGGTCAGGCGCCCTCGGGCAGGGAGCGCTCGATGAGCTCCACGATCTCCGGGGCGTCCGGGACGGTGGCCGGGCGGAACCGGTGCACCTCGCCGTCGGGGAGCACCAGGAACTTCTCGAAGTTCCACTTGACCCGTCCGGCGTGGCCCTCGGCGTCGGACGCCTGGGTGAGCTCCGCGTACAGGGGGTGCTGGCCGCGCCCGTTGACCTTCACCTTCTCGGTCATCGGGAAGGTCACGCCCCAGGTCATCGAGCAGTACTCCGCGATCTTCTCCTCGCCGCCGAACTCCTGGAGGAACTGGTTGCTGGGGAGGCCGATCACGGTGAACCCCCGGTCCTCGTAGCGCTTCTGGAGCTCCTCCAGCGCCCCGTACTGCGGGGTGAGCCCGCAGCGGGACGCCACGTTCACCACGAGGCGCACCTTCCCGGACCACTCACCGAAGGTGGTCTCCCGGCCGTCGATCATGGTCACCGGAATCTCGTCCAGGCCAGCCATGGCGTCTCCTCCTGAGGTTCGGAACCGTACCGGCAGCCTACTGCCGGTGGAGGCCGACCAGCGGGCCCGCCTGTCGCGGTGACCGGTCAGTCCCCGATCAGCTCGGCCTGCTCCAGCCAGACCATCTCCAGTTCCTCCTTCTCGGAGGCGAGGGTCCGGGCCTCGGCGTCGAGGTCCGCGAGCCGGGTGTAGTCCTCGGCGGCGGCGGCCATCTGCTCGTGGAGCTGTTCCTCGCGCTTGGCGATCTTGTCCATCCGCCGCTCGACGCGCTGCATCTCCTTCTGGGCGGCGCGGCGCTCGGCCTGGGACACGGCCGGGGCGGCCGCGGGCTCCTGGACGGCGGTCTCGGAGGCGCCCAGCGGCACGGTGCCCTCGCCGGCGCTGGCCTCCCGGCGCTCCAGGTACTCGTCCACCCCTCCGGGCAGGAACGCCAGGCCGCCGTCGCCCATCAGGGCGAGCACCCGGTCGGTGATCCGCTCCAGGAAGTACCGGTCGTGGCTGACCAGCACGAGGGAGCCCGGCCATCCGTCGAGGAGGTCCTCCAGCTCGGTCAGGGTCTCGATGTCGAGGTCGTTGGTGGGCTCGTCCAGCAGCAGCACGTTGGGCTCGTCCATGAGCAGCCGCAGCAGCTGGAGCCGACGCTTCTCGCCGCCGGACAGGTCACCGATCGGCGTCCACTGGCGCTCGCCCCGGAAGCCGAACTTCTCCAGCATCTGGCTGGCGGTGTAGTCGCGCTTGCCGATGGTGATGTGCTCGCGCACGTCCATGACGGCTTGGAGGGGCCGGGCGGTGGGGTCGAGTTCCGCGACGTTCTGGGACAGGTGCGCCAGCTTGACCGTCCGGCCGGTGCGCACGGTGCCGGAGTCGGGCTCCCGCTCCTCCGCGAGGATCTTGAGGAGGGTGGACTTGCCCGCGCCGTTCACGCCGACCAGCCCGACCCGGTCGCCGGGGCCCAGCTGCCAGGTGAGCTCGTCCAGGAGCGTGCGGTCGGGGATGGCGACCGAGACCTTCTTGAGGTCGATGACGGTCTTGCCCAGCCGTGAGCTGGCGAAGCGGACCAGCTCCACGGAGTCGCGCACCGGCGGCTCGTTCGCGATGAGCTGGTTGGCCGCCTCGATGCGGAACTTGGGCTTGGAGGTGCGCGCGGGCGCTCCCCTGCGCAGCCAGGCCAGTTCCTTGCGCATGAGGTTCTGGCGGCGGTCCTCCTCGGCCGCGGCCTGGCGGTCGCGCTCGGCCTTGGCCAGCACGTAGGCCGCGTACCCGCCCTCGTACCTCTCGACGGTGCCGCGCCCGACCTCCCAGGTGCGGGTGGTCACGGCGTCCAGGAACCACCGGTCGTGGGTGACGACCACGAGGGACTCCGGACGGCCGCGCAGGTGCTCGGCCAGCCACGCGATGCCCTCGATGTCGAGGTGGTTGGTGGGCTCGTCCAGGATGACGAGGTCGTGGTCGTCCACCAGCAGCCGCGCCAGCCCGGAGCGGCGGCGCTCGCCGCCGGACAGCCCGGACATGGGCACGTCGAGGTCCCAGCCGCCGAGCAGGCCCCGGAGGATGTCGCGGATGCGCGCGTCCCCCGCCCACTCGTGCTCGGCCCGTCCGCCCAGCACGAACTCACCGACGGTGCTGTCGGGGAAGTCGTCCCGCTGGTGCAGGAAGCCGACCCGCAGCCCGCGGTTGTGCACGACCCGGCCGGAGTCGGGCTCGGTCCGCCCCGCGAGCACGGAGATCATCGTGGACTTGCCACCGCCGTTGCGGCCGACCACGCCGATGCGTTCGCCCTCGTCCACGCCAAGGGACACCTTGTCGAGGAGTACGAGCGGCCCGTAGGCCAGGGACACGTCCTGAAGGTTGACCAGATTCGTCATCACCTTCCATTGTGCTGCCCCCGCGACGGTGAACGGACCGGCTGACCGCCGGGGACGACACTTTTCGCGTATCGGTTCCTTTCGGCCCCGTCCTCGGCGCGGACAGGCTAATCTTCTGCCCTGTCCTCGGCACCCCCGCTTGCGCGCCACCCCCCGGAGGCCCGCATCGCAGGACGGCGTGAACCGAAAGGGGAGCCCATGCGCTCCGTCCGTGCCGCCGTCGCGGCCGTACTCCTCACCGCGTTCCTCGTGCCCGTTCCGGCGCACGCCGCGTCCACCACGGGCGCCCTGATGATCACCCACGTGCGGCCCAACGCCGCCGGGGCCGACGTGAAGAACAACAAGCAGACCAATCTCAACGGCGAGTACTTCGTCGTGAAGAACGTGTCGAAGAAGACCGTCAACCTCCGGGGACACGTCCCGGACATCACCTCGAACACCTACGGCCGGGCACTGCCCTCGTACAACCTCCCGGCGGGGGCCGTCGTCCACGTGCACACCGGCTCCGGAACGAACCACCGGGACGCGAAGGGCACGCACCACGTGTACCGGGGCTACGCGCGCCACGTACTGCCCAACGACGGAAGCGGCCGCAACCCCGACCTCCGGTTGAAGAAGCCCGGCAGCAAGGACGACAACAAGGCCGCGGGCACGCTGAGCAGCTGTAACTGGGGCAAGGCGGCGGACGGCAGAACGTACGCCTGTTAGGAGGGGTCGCCCGGGGCCGCACCACGCGAGGCCCCGGGCGGGTTCGCTACACCAGGAAGAAGTCCCGGGCGGACTTGGCGATCCCCTCGACGTCCAGGCCGTGGAGCCGGTCGTGGTCGGCGGCGGTGCCGTAGGCGCGGACCTCGGCGCGGCGGGACACCCCCAGGGACGCCTGGCGGTGGCGCCGGTCGGCCAGGGCCTCGGCCACCTCGTGGGCGGAGGTGCCCTTGAGGTAGGGCTCCACGATCAGCACGTCGGCGTTGCCCGCCGCCCCGGCGAGCGCGCTGAGCCCCTCGTGGTCGAAGGGCCGGACGGTGGAGGTGTGGGCGACGGTGACGTCGAGGCCCGCCGTGGCCTCCAGCACCCGGTCCAGCATGGGTCCGACCGCCACCACCACCCCGGCGGAGCGGGACGAACCGGTGCGCAGCACGTTGAGGCGCGGACCGACGGGCAGGGCCGCCCTGTTGGTGTGGGTGGACAGCCGCAGGTACACGAGGTCGTCCCCGGGCACCGCCCTCTCCATCAGGGTCCGCACCTCGTCGGGGTGGCCGGGCACGTGCACGGTCCAGCCGGGCAGAGTGTCCAGGAGCGCCACGTCCTCGGGTGCCTGGTGGGTGCGCCCCTCGGCCGAGGTGTCGTGGGAGGCGCCGATGCTCACCAGGATCGCGCCCACGTCCTGGTGGCCGAGGGAGATCTTGATCTGCTCGAAGGGCCGCTCGACCAGGAACGGCGTGTAGCTGTGCACGATGGGGCGCATGCCGGTGAGGGCCAGGCCCCCGGCGACGCCGATCATCGCCTGTTCGCGGATGCCGAGGTCGATCACCCGGCCCGGGTGTCGGGCGGCGGCGCGGCGGAACATGCCCGCGGAGATGGCGGCGAGAACCAGCGCGGTCCGGGGGTCGCGGTCGAGTGCCTCGTGGGTGGCGGCGGCGAAGGTGTCACGCATGACCGGGCTCGCTTTCAGTTTCCGTTGCGGACGCGGGCGACGACGGCCAGCGGCCGTCCGGAGGTCGGGCGGGTGAAGGCGTCCTGGAGGGCGTCGTGGTCGCGGCCGCCGACCTCGCGGGGCTCCCAGCCCTCCACCTCGAACCGGCGTCCGACACCGCCGGGCCAGCCGTGGGTGGCGGAGGCGTTGTCGATCACCACGACGGTGAGGTTGTCGGCGCCCAGGCGCGCGGCGGCCGCGATGGCCTCGTGGTTGCTGCCCTCGTCGAGTTCGCCGTCTCCGACCAGCACCACCACGCGGGGTGCGGTGCCGTCCGCGCGGCGTGTCCCCTGGGCCCGCAGCCCGAGGGCGGTGCCCAGACCCAGCGGCAGGCCGTGGCCGAGAGAACCGCTGCCGATCTCCGCTCCGGGCACCAGGACGCGGTCGGGGTGGTGGCCGAGCGGAGAGTCGAAGGCGGTCCAACCGCGCAGGGTGGGCACGTCGAGGAAGCCCTTGGCAGCGAGGACGGCGTAGAAGGCGGCCGGACCGTGGCCCTTGGAGAGGAGGAAGCGGTCCCGCGCCGGGTCCTCGGCGGTCTCCGGGGAGACGGCGAGGACCCGGTCGTAGAGGACCCAGAGAACGTCGAGGGTGGAGTGAGCGGCGGCGTTGTGCTTCTCGTCACCCTCCATGAGCCCGATCAGCGCGGGGAGGTCGGCGTACCTGGAGAAGGTGGCTGGCGTCGTCATGTCACCAGTGTTCTTCCTCAACCATGGTTGAGGTCAACGGCGAGGACGCCCAGAATCCGGACACAAAATGACGTGATATACGTCACACGATGGTGGTTCCCGGGACGTCGCCGTCGGCCGCGATGACCTGCTCGCACAGGCCGGTGGCGCGCAGCGCGGCCACCACTCCGGCCTCCCGCTCCGCGACCGCGCCCGGGTCCTCTGCCCCGCCCCCGACCAGGAACGCGCACGTGGGCCCGGATCCGGACACCAGGGCACCGAGCGCCCCGGCACCGCGGCCCGCGTCCAGGGTGCGCCGCAGCTCGGGCAGCAGCGAGAGCGCCGCTGGCTGGAGGTCGTTGCTGAGGGAGGCGCCCAGGGACACCGCGTCGCCGCTGGCCAGTGCCTTCTCCAGGGCGGTGTCCAGACGCGGTTCCGGGGCGTCGGGGCGCAGCCGGTCGTACTCACCGAACACGTCGGCGGTGGACAGGCCGCGCGGGGAGAGGGCGAACACCCACCGGTACCGCCCGGGGCTGACCATCGGTTCGAGGAGCTCACCGCGACCGGTCCCCACCGCCGTGTCACCCACCAGCCCGAAGGCCACGTCGCTGCCGAGCCGGGCGGCGAGGTCGAGGAGCCGCTCCCGAGACAGGTCACAGCCCCACAGGCGGTCGCAGGCCACCAGCGCGGCGGCGGCGTCCGCGCTGCCCCCGGCCATGCCGCCCGCCACCGGGATGCGCTTGTCGAGGTGGATGTCCACGGGGAAGCCCGCGCCCGTCTCCTCGGCCAGCAGGAGGGCGGCGCGCGCCGCGAGGTTGCCCTCGTCCAGCGGCACCCTGGCCAGGTGGGACTCGGACCGCCCGGTGGCGGTCAAAGCGGTGAGGGCACGCGGCCGACGCGGCGACGCCGCCTTGACGGTAACCTCATCGAACAGCGAGACGGCGTGGAACACGTTCACGAGGGCGTGGAAACCGTCCTCGCGTCTGGGCCCCACCGCCAACTGGAGGTTCACCTTCGCGGGGACCCGCACGGTTACGGTGGTATCAACGGTCACGAGTCCCCAATCGTAAAGGAACCCCCACCTTGCGTGAACACAGACCCCTCCACGGGGCGCGCCGTGTTCACCGCCTCCCACCGGCGCGGACCTCCGCGCCCGGGAGGGCGGGTCCCCTTGATCCAGGGTTCGTCACCACTGTCATGTCAGTTACCGCCCGACCCCCGAACGACCCGATCCGGTCCGTGAGTGGGAATCAGGGCACAAACCCCGCTACCTTGGGGCAAGGCGGGGTTTGGACACCGTCGGGGAGGGTCGCTTGCCGTCGGATGGGCTCCCGAAGAACCTGGAACCGCTGGCCGCCGGAGATCCGGCCACCATCGGTCCCTACGTGCTGTCCGGGAAGCTGGGCAGTGGCGGCATGGGCACCGTCTACCTGGGCAGTACGCCGGAGAAGAACAACCAGGTAGCCATCAAGGTCATCCGTCCGGAGCTCGCCTTCGACGAGCAGACCCGGGCGCGCTTCCGCGACGAGATGGAGAACGCCCGCAAGGTCGCCTCCTTCTGCACCGCCAAGGTGCTCGACCACGGGACGTTCGAGAACCGTCCCTACATGGTGACCGAGTACATCGCGGGCACGGCCCTGGCCGAGCACATCGCCGAGCACGGGCCGCTGGACTCCTCCACGCTGCACGGCTTCGCCCTCGGCGTGGCCGCCGCGCTCGCCGCGATCCACCGCACCGGGCTGGTCCACCGTGACCTCAAGCCCGCCAACGTCCTGCTGTCGCTCTCCGGTCCCCGGGTGATCGACTTCGGCATCGCGCGGGCGATGAACACCGCGACCAACCACACCCAGACCGGCATCGTCATGGGCAGCCCCGGCTGGATGGCGCCCGAGCAGTTGCTGGAGGAGAAGGTCACCACCTCGGCGGACATCTTCGCCTGGGGCTGTCTGGTGGCGTTCGCGGGCAACGGCACGCACCCCTTCGGCAACGGCGACGCCATGACGCTGGGCAAGCGGGTGCTCTTCGCCGAGCCGCAGATCGGCAACCTGGACAGTCCGCTGGACCGCCTGGTGACCCGCGCCCTGGCCAAGGAGCCCGGCCGCCGCCCCACCGCCCAGGACCTGCTTCTGGAGCTCGCGGGCGGCGAGGACACCAGCAACCCCAACGACATGGTCTCGCACGCCCTGCACCAGTCGTGGCGGCCCAACCTGCCCCCGATGCCGCCGGGGATGCCGCACCCCGCGCACCAGACCATGACGGGCATGCGCCATCCTGCGCCCGGCCACTACCAGCAGCCGCCGCCGCAGATGCCGCCGCCCGCGCACCAGACCGGCAACTACACCCGGTCGCAGCACGTCCCGCCGCCGGGCCACCCCGTCGCCGGTCACCCGGCGGGGCCGCACCCGGTCACCCACGGCCAGCAGCAGCGCCCCGCCCCGGCGGGACCGCCCCCGGCGCAGCACCCGGCCGCCACCGGGCCCATCCCGATGGTTCCGCCCCCGGCCGAGCAGCAGCAGCGGGGCCCCCAGCCGTACGTGCCGCCGGTGCCGCCGCCCCCGCACCGGCCCGCCACCCCCAGCAGGAGGGGCGGCCTGTTCTGGGGCCTGCTCGCGGGCGGTATCGCGCTGGCCGTGCTGCTGGTGGTCGTGACCGTCCTCGTCCTCAACCGGCCCGGGTCCGGCGGAAGCGACCAGAGCACCCCGCCCGCCAACCAGGGACGGGAGGACCCCGCCCCGGACCCGAACGTGCCCGACGACGGCCTCGGCAACATGGACCCGGAGATGCCCGAGCCCACCAACACCGACGGGAACGCGGTGTCCGATGACGGCAGGGTCCGGTACAGCGTCGAGGTGCGCTGCCTGGACGCCATCCCGGGACGGTCGAGCATCGAGGGCGGGGTGTACTGCGTGGCCGACCTGGCGTTGGAGAACCTCGGCGGCGACGAGATCGTGTTCAGCTCGGCCGAGCAGCGACTGGTCACCGACAGCAACCGTTGGATCACCGCCGACACCCCCACGTCCGAGGAGAAGAAGGGCACCCTCTGGGAACCGGTCGCCCCGGGCGAGGAGGCCAGCGGTGACCTGGTGTTCAGCGTGAGGTCGGGCGAGGAGCCCTCCATGCTGGTCCTCACCCACTCCGAGGACGCCGACGACACGGCGATCAACGTGTTCGTCACCCAGGACTGACGCGGAGCCCCCGGACCACGGGGCCGCGGAGACGGGTCGGGCCCGGCACACACCGTGTGCCGGGCCCGATCACGTCAGGGGGAGCGCCGCGCGGCTACTCCCACTCGATGGTGCCCGGAGGCTTGCTGGTCACGTCCAGCGTCACCCGGTTGATCTCGCGCACCTCGTTGGTGATGCGGTTGGAGATGCGGGCGAGTACGTCGTAGGGCACGCGCGACCAGTCGGCGGTCATCGCGTCCTCGCTGCTCACCGGGCGCAGGACCACGGGGTGGCCGTAGGTGCGGCCGTCACCCTGGACGCCCACCGAGCGGACGTCGGCCAGCAGCACGACGGGGCACTGCCAGATGTCGCGGTCCAGCCCGGCGCGGGAGAGCTCCTCGCGGGCGATCGCGTCGGCCTCGCGCAGGATCTCCAGGCGCTCGCGGTTCACCTCACCGATGATCCGGATGCCCAGTCCGGGGCCGGGGAAGGGCTGGCGCCACACCATCTCGGGCGGCAGGCCCAGCTCCTCACCGACCTTGCGGACCTCGTCCTTGAACAGCTCGCGCAGCGGCTCCACCAGCGTGAACTGGAGGTCGTCGGGCAGGCCGCCCACGTTGTGGTGCGACTTGATGTTCGCGGTGCCGGTACCGCCGCCGGACTCCACGACGTCCGGGTACAGGGTGCCCTGGACCAGGAACTCGACCTCGGCGCCGTCCTCACCGCTCTCCGCGACGACCTCGCGGGCCGCCTGCTCGAAGACGCGGATGAACTCGCGGCCGATGATCTTGCGCTTCTCCTCGGGGTCGGTCACCCCGGCCAGCTCCGACAGGAACTGCTCCTCGGCGTCGACCACCTTGAGCTTGGCGCCCGTGATCGCGACGAAGTCCTTCTCGACCTGGTCGGCCTCACCCTTGCGGAGGAGGCCGTGGTCCACGAACACGCAGGTGAGCTGGTCGCCCACGGCGCGCTGCACCAGGGCTCCGGCCACGGCGGAGTCGACCCCGCCGCTGAGCGCGCAGATCACGCGCTTGTCGCCGATCTGCTCGCGGATGCGCTCCAGCTGCTCCTCGACGATGTTCACCATCGTCCAGGTGGGGCGGCAGCCCGCACCCTCGTAGAGGAAGCGGCGCATCAGGTCCTGGCCGTGCTCGGTGTGCATGACCTCGGGGTGGAACTGGACGCCGAACAGGCGGCGCTCGGTGTCCTCGAAGGCGGCCACCGGGGCACCGGCGGTGCTGGCGGTGCTCTTGAACCCGGCCGGGGCCTGGACCACGGAGTCGCCGTGCGACATCCACACGCTCAGGTCCTCGGGCAGGCCCTCGAACAGCACGGAGTCGGCGCTGGCGGTCAGCGCGGTGCGGCCGAACTCGCTCAGGTCGGTGCGGTCCACGACCCCGCCCAGGGCGCGGGTCATGGCCTGGAAGCCGTAGCAGATACCGAAGGTCGGGACCCCGGTCTCGAACAGCTCGGCCCCCACGCTCGGGGCGCCCTCGGCGTACACCGAGGAGGGGCCACCCGAGAGGATGATGGCCTTGGGTTTCTTGGCGAGCATCTCCTCGACCGGCATGGTCGAGGGCACGATCTCGCTGTGCACGTGGCATTCCCGGACCCGTCGGGCGATCAGCTGCGCGTACTGCGCACCGAAGTCGACGACGAGGACGGTGTCGAACGTGCTGTCAGCACCAACGGACACGACGGAGGACCTTCCGCAGAAAAATGTGGATGTCCGTCCAGTCTAGGCCGTTCACCACGGTCGGGACGCAACGAAAGGTGTGCCTCCCCGCACGCGGACCGGGTGTCCGGACCAGGTGTCCGGCGCGGCTCAGCCCGCGAACCCTCCGGGGTTGGCGGACTGCCAGCGCCAGGTGTCGCGGCAGGCGTCGTCCACGGTCAGCTCCGCCTTCCAGCCCAGGTCACGGGAGGCGGCCGAGGGGTCGGCGTAGCAGACGGCGATGTCGCCGGGGCGCCGCGCGGTGACCGCGTACGGGACCGGCGACCCGGTGGCGCGCTCGAAGGCGCGCAGGCTCTCCATGACCGAGGTGCCCTGGCCGGTGCCGAGGTTGTAGACGCGGTGGCCCGGTGCGTCGGCGAGGTGGTCCACGGCGGCCAGGTGGCCCCCGGCCAGGTCCACCACGTGCAGGTAGTCGCGCACTCCGGTGCCGTCCGGGGTGTCGTAGTCGTCCCCGTACACGTGGAGCCGCTCGCGGCGACCGGCGGCGACCTGGGCGATGTACGGGAAGAGGTTGTTCGGGACGCCCTGGGGGTCCTCACCGATCAGGCCGCTGGGGTGGGCGCCGATCGGGTTGAAGTAGCGCAGGGAGATGATCCGCCACCGCCGGTCCGCGGTGGCGAGGTCGTCGAGGACGCGCTCCGCGAACAGCTTGGTGTTGCCGTAGGGGTTGGTGGTCGACAGCTCGGCGTCCTCCGGGATGGGTACGCGCCGGGGGTCGCCGTAGACCGTGGCGGAGGAGCTGAGGACGAGGTCGCGCACCCCGGCCTCGTCCATGACCTCGCAGAGGGTCAGCAGGGCGTCGAGGTTGTTGCGGTAGTAGCGCAGGGGCTGCTCGACGGACTCGCCCACCGCCTTGAACCCGGCCAGGTGGATGACGGCGTCGATCTCGTGCTCCGCGAACACCGCGCGCATGGCCCCGGGGTCGGTGCAGTCCACCCGGTGGAAGGCGACCGTGCGGCCCGTGATCCGCTCGACCCGGCGGACGGCCTCCTCGTGGCTGTTCACGAGGGAGTCGACGACCACGACACCGTGCCCGGCTTCGAGGAGTGCGACCGCGGTGTGGGTGCCGATGTACCCGGCGCCACCGGTGAGCAGTACGTTCATCATCGCTTCCCTGGGGTGGGCGGTGCGGACCCTCCCAGGATAGGGGCGCGGTGCGACCGGGCGGGAGGACCCTCGCGACGTGTCGGACCACCCCGGGTGCACGGGGGCGGGCACCGTCTCCGGTGCCCGCCCCGTCGTGTCAGGGGGTGGTCACCTCCGGCCCGGAGAGGTGCTGCGCCGGGTGTCGATCCGCAGGACCTGCGGGTCGTGGTCGCTGACCTGGTCGTGGAACTCGGAGTTGATCCGGGCGATCTCGTAGTCGACCCGTCCGGCCAGGGCACCGTTGACCAGGATGTGGTCGAGGGCCTGGGAGTTGCCGTCGAAGACGTAGTTGTAGCCCTCGCCCTCGCCCAGCAGGTCCACCATGGGGTTGGTGAGCGTGCCGTCGCCGGTGAGGATGTCCAGGGTGGTCGAGAACTGGAAGTCGTTCAGGTCGCCCATCACCACGAGGTTGGCGTCGGGGTCGGCGGCGAGGAGGTCGTCGGCGAACTCGCGGACCAGGGTGGCCTGCCGGTGGCGCTGGGTCTCGCTGGTCCGGCGGGGCGGCTGGTTGACGCCGTGCAGGGATTCGTCGCCGCCCTTGGCGTTGAAGTGGTTGGTGACCACGTACACGTCGCGGTTGAGCGCGCGGAAGTGGCCGACCAGGGGCTTGCGGCTGGAGTTCCAGGCCTCGTCCGTCGGCGCGATCCGGCCCGGGGAGACGGACAGGCCGACGCCGCGCTCGCCCTCCACCACCTCCACGGGGGTGGTGGCGTCGCCGCCCTCGACGTCCACGAACTGGACCCTGGCGGGGTCGAAGAGGAAGGCGTTGCGGATGTTCCCGCCGGGCACTCCGCCGTCCTTCTTGTCCTCGGGGCTGATCTCCCGCCACTCATAGGCGGGGCCGCCCGCCGCCGCGATGGCGTCGACCAGGCGGTCCAGGGTGACGTCGGCGGCCACGACGCCGTCGTCGGTCTCACTGCTGTTGTCCTGGATCTCCTCCAGTCCGACGATGTCCGGCGAGCCCAGGTAGCTCACGAACCCCTCCGCGAGGGCGTCGAAGTCGGCCTGGTCGTCCGCGCCGCCGAGGTTCTCGACGTTGTAGGTGGCCACGCCGATCTCGTGCCGCGCGGTGTCGCGGACCGGGACGCGCTCAAGGTCGCCGGGGACGTGCTCGCCCAGGCTGGTGGCGCGGATCAGGTAGCCACCGAACCGGCTGTAGGAGACGGGACCCTCGGTGACGCCCGCGAGGGTGTCACCGACGTCGGCCTTCGGGAAGGGGCGCACGTCGCGGTCGAGCAGCGACTCGATCTTCACGCGGCCGGTGTTGGGGTCGTCGTAGGAGCCGTAGTGCACACCGCCGTTGGGGGTGGGGTTCCGGTCGGGCCGGGTGGTCACCCACAGGGCGTGGTAGCCGTCGGTGGCCCCGACGACGGGGGCGTCCTCCACCCGGACGGTCATGTGCTCGTGGGCGGCCCAGAAGTCCAGGGCGTACTCGTCGGGCCGGAGTTCGAGCTCGGTGACGTCGCCGCCGTGGTCGGGGGCGAGGGCCTCGGGGATCGTGTCGGCGTCGAGCAGGACCGCCTCGGGCAGGTCGTTGCCCCGGGAGAGCGTGGTCCAGCGGGCCTTCTCCAGCTGGGTCGTGGTCTGTGCGCCCGCCTGGGGGCGGTACTCGCCCACCTGTCCGGCGGCCAGGACCTCGTCACCGACCGCGACGTCGGGGGTGGTGGATCCGGTGAGGACGAAGAGGGCCTCACTGGTGCGCGGGTCGCCGTCGCCCTCGGTGTCCTGGAACCAGAAGCCGCGGGCGCTGCCGAAGGCGTTGACGGCGGTGACCACGCCGGGCAGGCCGGTCACCTGCTCCCCGGCGTACGGGGAGGTGCGGGTGGTGCCCTGGACGTCGTGGATGCGCAGGTCACCCGGCTCGACCGGCTCCTCGGGCTCTCCCCCGCCGGGGCCCTCGACCGTCTCGCCCGCGCTGTTGGTGGGGGTCGGCTCGCCCACGGTGAAGTCGGCGGAGTTGTTCCCGGAGTGGGTGAACGCCCCGTCCCGGGAGGCGGAGGTGGTGTTGCCGGTCCCGGGCGCGGGTGCCCCGGCGTGGACCACGGCGTCGCCGTACCCGACGACGTCGACGATCGTGCCGTCCTCGGCGCAGGTGACGGCGGTGCGGCACTCGACGGGGTCGGTGCCCTCCACCAGGAGCACGGCCCCGGCGGAGGCCGACATGTTGGTGTTGCCGGTGTCGTCGGGGGTGGGGAGGTCGGTGGTGCCGCCCGTGCCCGCCGCCTGGCGGATGAGGTGGTGCTCACCTGCGGCGACGGCGCCGCTGAGCGGGGTCACCTGGACCCGGGTGTTCGGGCCGGGGCGCGCGGGCAGGTACTGCACGCTCCACCCGGTGAGGTCGACGTCGGCGGCGGTGGGGTTGCCCAGCTCGACGAAGTCGTGGCGCAGCTGCGCGCCGCTGTTGCCGCCACCACCGTAGACCTCGCTGATCACGGGGGTGTCGGCGGCGGCGAGGGCGGGCAGCGGGGCCACGAGGCTGGCGCCCAGGGCGGCGGCCGCGAGCGCGGCGGCGGAGGCGAGGGTTCTCCGGCGGACCGGGACCGTGGCTCTGGAGGGGGTTGGGGACACGCCTGCTCCGGTTTCTGCGGGGATCGGGGGATCTGTGCGGCCACATCATCGCCGTCACGGGTGTCCGCTTGAAGGAGTGCGCGTGAAATGAAGGCGTCCCGGTGTCCGATTGTTGTGATCCCACCATGATCGGCGGCCCGGACCCCGGTGTGATCCTCCAAGGTCCGGGCCGCCCTCGCCCCACTGGTCCGGTCCACGGCCGTGGGCGACGCGGTCTACCCGCCGGTCCCGGCGCGGCCCGCGTTGTTCAGGTGCACCAGGTACGCGTCGGGGTCCAGCGGGTTGCCGTCGGTGCGGTTCCGGCGCGGGGGCCGCCCCCGGACCGGCCGGTCACCCGCCGGTCGGCTCACCCAGGCGCCCTCGCCCCGGGTGGCCCCCGCGAGCGCCGCGCCGACGGTGTGGGCCTCGCCCGCCCCGACCTCGCCGGTCACCCGCCAGGTGTCCCCCTCGGCCTCGGTCTCCCGGACCCGGGCCCCGTGCCCGCCGAGCAGGGAGAGCACGGCGCTGAGCTCGGTGGCGGGCACCGACAGCTCGAACGCGTGCACCGGAGCGAACACGCGGCTCCCCGCGCGTTCCAGGGCCCGCAGGGTCACCATCGGCACCAGGTGACGGAAGTGGGCCGCCTCCGTGAGCGGGGCGACGTAGCCGCTCCGCACCAGCGTCACCACGCAGTCGGTCACCGGCCACCCGTGGAGCCCCTGCCCGAGGGCGCCGCGCACGGCGTCCTCCACCGCCCGGTCGTAGGCGGGCAGCAGCGCCCCCAGTTCCGTCTCACGCCGGAACACCACACCGCAGCCGTCCTCGCCCGGTTCCACACGCAGCCCGACGGTGACCGGGCCACCGATCTCCCGGGCGAGGTCGACCGGTTCGACCGCGGTGCCGGAGCCGCACGGGCGTTCGGTGTGCACCACGTCGCTGGGCGCGAAGACCGCCTCGACCCGGAAGTCCTCGGACAGGGTGGCGGCCACGACCTCCTTCTGCACCTCGCCGTGGAGCAGGACGGACAGCCCCTCCCCCGGCACCGTGCGCAGCCGGATCAGGGGGTCCTGGTCCGAGAGCGCGGCCAGGGCCGAGTGGAGTCGGTTCGCGTCCTCCGGACGGACCGGCCGGACCACCGACTCCAGCGCCGGCCGGGCCAGGGGCGGGGCGGGGGTGGGCCGACCGATCCGGTCACCGACCCGCAACCCGGGCAGGCCCCGGATCCGGCCGATTCCACCGGCGGTGAGGGGCCGGTCCCGCTCGCCCTCGGACCCGACCACCTCCAGCCGTGTGAGGCGTCCCTCGTGCGGTGCCCCGTCGGCGGGATCGGCGCGCTCGAACCTCACCCGGTCCCGAGCGCGCAGGGCTCCTTCGTACAGCCGCAGGTAGCCGGTCTTCTCGCCGGTCGGTGAGCGCTCGATCGCGAACACGGTGCCCCTGGGCTCCTCGGCGGCGTCCTCCCGCGCGGTGCCGTGGCAGTCACCGCCGACGAGGTCGGGCCCGGGGTGGGCGGGCAGCAGGTCCGTGAGGGCCGACGTGAGCTCGGGGACCCCCTCCCCGGTGATCGCGGAACCCGACAGCACCGGGTGCGCGAGGCCGCGCAGGACCTGGGAGCGCAGGGTGGCGCGCAGGGCGGCGGGGCCCGGGAGCGGCCGGTCCTCGACCACGGCGGCCAGGAGCGCGTCGTCGTGTTCGGCGAGGAACTCCGCCGTGCGGGCGGCGTGTCCGGGGTCGTCCGGGTCGTGGGCGCGCACCCGCGCGCGGGCGGATCCCGCGTCCGTGACGGAGTCCAGGGCGAGGGCGCGGTCGGTGAGGCGGTGCCGGATCTCCTCGAACACGCGCCCGGGCGCGGCGGCGCCCCGGTCGATCTTGTTGACGAACAGCAGCACCGGCAGGCGCATCTGGCGCAGCACCCGCATGAGCATGCGGGTGTGGGGTTGCACGCCCTCCACGGCGGACAACACCAGGACGGCGCCGTCGAGCACGGCGAGGGCGCGTTCGACCTCCGCGACGAAGTCGGTGTGGCCGGGGGTGTCGATCAGGTTGACCTGGACGGGGCCGGCCCGGAAGGACGCCACGGCGGTGCGCACGGTGATGCCGCGTTCACGTTCGATCCGGCCGGTGTCGGTCTGGGTGTCGCCGGTGTCGACGCCGCCGAGCCGGTCGGTGGCACCGGCGTCGAAGAGCAGGCGCTCGGTGAGGCTGGTCTTACCCGCGTCGACGTGCGCGAGGATGCCGATGTTCAGGGTGGTCACGTGCGGTTCCCAGGAGTGGTTCGATCCGGATGGTGGTCTCGGAGCTTCCGTGGGATCGCCGCATGCCGCCGGCCTCTCTGTCGTCGGTTCTGATCAGGGAAAGCATGCGGACACGGACGCGGGGCGCGCAAGGGGTTTTCCCGCGCGCCCCGCGTCCTCGACCGGCTCGGCCCGGCTGCCGCCCCGGCTAGAGCCGAGGGTCGACCGGCTCGGTCTCCAGGGCCAGCACCGCGAAGACCGGTTGGTGCACCCGCCACAGCGGTTCGCCTGCGGCCAGGCGGGTCAGGGCCTCCAGCCCGAGCTTGTGCTCGCGCATGGCCAGCCCGTTCTTGCGGCCGAGCCCGCGGTCCTTCAGCACCGCGATCCGCCCCGGGTCGGTGTAGTCGGCCCCGTAGACGATCCGCAGGTACTCGGGGCCACGCACCTTCAGGCCCGGCTGAGCGAGCCCCTTGCGGCCCTTCGCGCGGGGGCCGAGCAGGGGCTTGACCACCATGCCCTCGCCACCGTGGTCGACCATCTCGCGCCACCAGGCGGCGGCCGCCGCGCGGGAGGCCGGGTCGGTGGTGTCCACGACCCGGTAGCGGGTGGCCCGGACCATCCCTCCGTCCCCGGCGAGCTGCTCGGCCACGCCCATGTGCCAGAGGTGGTCGGCGTCGCCGTACTCCTTCCCCTCAGTGGCCAGGAGCGCGAAGGGGGCGTAGCGCAGCCCGTCCGCGCCCTCGGTGTCCCAGGTGTGGCGGCGGTAGACCTCGCTGAACGCCTCGGTCTGCTCGGTGCGGCGGTCGATGGTCGCGGCGAGCCCGGCAACGTCCACGCCCCGGGCCGTCGCCGCCGTGAGGGCGGCGGAGGCGGCGGGCAGGGAGGCCCGAGCGGCGGCCCCTACAGATGCGTACTGCTCCCGGATGAGGGTGTGCGCCTTGGCGGACCAGGGCAGCATCTCGCCGTCCAGGGCCAGCCAGTCGGTACCGAGCCGGTCCCAGAGCCCGGCCTCGGTCACCGCCCGACGCAGTCGGTCCACCACCTCGCCCTGGACCTCGGGGTCCCGGAAGAAGGGGCGCCCGGTGCGGGTGTACACGGTACCGAGTTCACCCGGGACGAAGCGGCGCGCGGCTGCGGCCTGGTCGCGGCACAGCACCGCCACCGCCCGCGAGCCCATGTGCTTCTCCTGGCAGACCACCTCACCGATACCGGAGCCCAGATAGGCGGTGAAGGCCTCGTCCGGGTGCTCCAGCAGCTCGGGGTCGGCGGCGGTCGGCACCGGGGCCATGGTCGGCGGCAGGTACACCAGCCAGCGGGGGTCCACCGAGAACCGGCTCATGACCTCCAGTGCGGCCATGGTGCTCTCGGGTGAGGCGCGCACGGTGCCGAACCCGGTCTCGACGGAGAGCCCGGCGTGGGAGTCGCTCGCGCCGACGTCCCCGATGTCGATGACCTGGCCGCTGCCGCGCTCGACGGGCTCGGGCGGGGACTCCACCAGGGGCCGCACGGGTGCGTACCAGGTGCGCTCGGCGTCCACGTCAACGATCTCCCGCTCGGGGTAGCGCAGCGCGGTGAGCCTGCCGCCGAACACGCAGCCGGTGTCCAGGCAGAGGGTGCGGTTGACCCACTCGGCCCTGTGCGTGGGCACGTGACCGTAGACCACGGTGGCCCGGCCCCGGTAGTCGCGGGCCCAGGGCAGGCGGATCGGCAGGCCGAACTCGTCGGTCTCGCCGGTGGTCTCGCCGTACAGCGCGAAGGAGCGCACCCGGCCCGAGGCGCGGTTGTGGTACTCCTCCTTGAGTCCGGCGTGCGCGACCACCAGGTCGCCGCCGTCCAGCACCAGGTGGCTGACCAGGCCGCCGCAGAACTCCAGGACCTCCTTGCGGAACTCCTCGCTCTCGCGGCCCAGCTGCTCCACGGTCTCGGCCAGGCCGTGGGTGAGGCGGCCCTTGCCCGTCCTGAGGTAGCGGACCAGCTTGTTCTCGTGGTTGCCGGGCACGCAGAGGGCGTCGCCGTCGGCGACCATTCCCATGACCAGGCGCAGGACGCCGGGGCTGTCGGGACCCCGGTCCACGAGGTCACCGACGAACACCGCCGTGCGGCCGTCGGGGTGCCGGGCGCCGACCGGTCGGCCCCGGTCGTCGCGGCGCAGCGCGTAGCCGAGCTCCGCCAGCAGACTCTCCAGTTCGGAGCGGCAGCCGTGGACGTCACCGACGATGTCGAAGGGGCCGGTGAGCTCGGTCCGCTCCGGCCAGGGGCGCTCCAGCTCGATCCGGACGGCGTCGATCTCCTCCTGCCCCTTGAGCACGTACGTCCGCCGGATCCCCTCACGGGACATCCGCTTGAGGCCCTCCCTGAGGTCGCGGCGCTGGCGGCGGATCACGTGGTCCCCGAAGTCGCGGTCGGGGCGCGCGCGGTTGCGTTCGCGGGCCACCGACTCCGGCACGTCGAGGACGATCGCCGTGGTGAGGACGTCGTTGTCCTTCGCGATACGGACGAGCTGGTCACGGGCCCGGCGCTGGACGTTGGTGGCGTCCACCACGGTGAGCAGACCGCGCCGCAGCCGGATGCCCACGATCGTGCCCAACAGGGCGAAGGCGTCGGCGGTGGCGCTCTGGTCGTTCTCGTCGTCGCTGACCACGCCCCGGCAGAAGTCGGAGCCGATCACCTGCGTGGGCTCGAAGTGCCGGGCGGCGAAGGTGGACTTGCCCGAGCCGGAGACCCCGACCAGCAGGACGAGCCCCATCCGGGGCACGCCGAGCACGCGGGGCTCGCGGCCCTCGTCGTTCGGCTCGTTCACTTGGTGAAGACTCCCATCTGGGTCGGTGCGCCGGTCTCGGGGTGTTCGGGACCCACCGGGAGGCGGCGGACGGCGTAGCCGTGCGCGGCGGCGACCCGGTCGGTCCAGGCGGCGAACTCGGCGCGGGTCCACTCGAAGCGGTGGTCGGCGTGCCGGAACTCCCCCTCGGCCAGTCCCTCGTAGTGGCGGTTGTACTCGGCGTTGGGCGTGGTGACCACGACGACCCGGGGTGCGGCGTCACCGAAGACGACCTGTTCCATGGCGGGCAGCCGGGAGGGGTCGAGGTGCTCGACGACCTCCATGAGCACCGCCGCGTCGTGGCCCCGGAAGCGCCGGTCCCGGTAGACGACGGAGCCCAGCAGCAGTTCGGGGCGGGCCCCGGGCGCCGAGCGGTCCTCGTGGGCGTCGGCGAGGAGCGGCCGGTGGCGCCCGCCGCCGCCCGGGTGGCAGCCCCCGCAGAGCCTGCGGTGGGCGGCCTCCAGGCTGCCGAGGTGGACGTCCACACCGGTGACGCGCTCCAGGGAGCGGTCGCGGACCAGACGCTCCAGCAGCCTGCCCCCGCCGCAGCCGAGGTCGATGACGCTGGTGGCCCGTTCGGCGCCCAGGGCCGCCGTGACCGCGCCCGCGCGCTGGTCGGCCAGGGAGGGCTCGCGCTCCTCGACGGCCGGGTCGCGCGGGACCGTGGCGGCGCCGGGCGCCTCGGCGGTGGCGTCCTCGTCGTCCGGTCCTGGTTCGAGGTCTCCGGCCTCCTCCAGGCGCGCCAGGGCGGTACGCGCGTACCTCTCCCTGCGGGCGAGGAAGCGACGGGAGATCCAGGCGCGCTCGGGGTGTCCGGCCAGCCAGCCCGGGCCGTCCTCTCCGACGACCCCGTCGACCGGTGCGCCGCCCGCCCGCAGGAGCTTGTCGATCTCGGTGGAGTCGACCCAGTAGTGCTTGTGGCCCCCCTCCATCGCGGGCAGCAGCACGTACAGGTGGCTCAGCGCCTCGGACAGCCGCAGGGTGCCGGTCAGGGTGAGCGACAGGTAGTGCGAGTCTCCCCACCCGGGCAGTCCGGGGTCGAGCGGGACCGGAACGGCCTCCACCGTCCAGCCCAGGGGCTCGAAGAGTGCCCGCGCCCTCTCGGGGCCGGGGCGGCAGGGCACGGCGGGCAGGTGCAGGACCAGCGGGAGGGGTGTGCGGGCCAGTTCGGGGCGCCGCTCGCTCGTCCCCCGGATCGCGGACCGCAGCACCCGGCCCAGCGCCACCGTGAACAGCGAGGAGGAGGCGTAGGGGCGGTCGTTCACGTACTGGGCGAGGGCGAAGTCCGGGGTGCTCACCGACGTCCGCGAGCGCAGCAGCGCCCGCGGGTCCACCTCCAGGAGGAGCGCGGCCGTGCAGCGTTCGTCGGTGGCCTCGGGGTAGAAGACGTGCGCCGTCCCGAAGGACTGCTCGAAGCTCTGCGCCTTGTCGGGGTGCTTGTGCAGCAGGTGTCCGAGGTCCGTCGCCGGCTGGGCCGTGGTGGTGATCGTCAGTAGCACCCGTGCATTGTTTCCGACCGGGCCGGTACCGACCAGTGCTTTTCGGTCCGGTCGGGTACGGGGTCAGACCCCGGCGGTGTCCCGGGTGCCCCGGGAACGGGTGGTCAGCAGCGCGGCGAGGGCGACCGGCAGGGGGAGGGAGACCAGGGTCAGGAGGTACCAGGGCACCCACGGGCTGGTGAGGTCGGCGAGGTCCGGGAACCGGTCCCACAGCCAGGTCTCCAGGACGATGGCCCCGCTGGAGGCGGCCACGCTCAGGACGAGGTAGAGGGGCAGGGAGTACAGGACGACGGCGAGGGGGCGGGGCACGCGCGTCAGTCTCAGCAGGAGCAGGGCCAGGGCGGGGGCGATGAGCAGGGTCACGGCCCCGGCGGCGAGCCCGGCGCCGATGTTGGCCCCGACCACCTCGTCGGACTGGACCGCGACGAGGAGGGTGCTGACCAGGAAGCCGAGGCCCTCGGCCAGGAGTGCCGCGCCCGCGCCCGCGGCGAGGCCGAGGAGTGCGGCGCGGAGCGGGGAGATCGCTTCGGGGGTCGTCTTCGTCATGTCACCAGTCTGTGCCGCCGCCACCCGCACCGCATGAGTACTCCTACTCACCCCGTGCGACGCCCGTTCCGTGCTCCCGTGGGGCGGGACGCCCGACCCGGTCCCGGCCCGCCCGGGTCACCGGGTGACGTCGTCCCCGGGCGTGGGGCGCGGGTCCACCCCGAGCTCGGACATGGCCAGGGCGGCCTCGGTGCGCGGGGAGCCGAAGAAGGCCCAGGGCACATCGCAGACGTACCGGCCGACCATGCCCAGGTGCCAGCGGGCCAGGTCCGCCTCTCCCGCCCGGTGGAAGGCCCAGCCGAACAGGTGGTGGGCCTGGACGTCCCGCACGTGCGGCACGGCCGCCGACGCCCACCCCTGGGCGAGCTCGAACAGCTCGCGGACGGCGTCTCCGTGCAGGCGCCCCATCGCCATGGAGCTGATGTACGCGCTGTTGCCCTCCCGGACGAGGCGGCGCTGCTCGCCCCGCAGGTACTCGGCGTGGGCCAGGGCGAGGACGGACGGCAGCGGGCTGCCCTCGGGCGCGGTGTCCGCGGCCGCCCCCGCGGCGGCGAACATCTCCTCCGCCGACCCTCCTCGGGAGGGGGCCAGCGAGCGGACCCGAGTCACGTGCGCCGGGTACAGGTGCGGCGCCCGGGAGACCGACTCGGTCCAGGCCTCCTCCCGCTCCGGGTGCTCCCCCAGCCCCATCGCGACGGTCTGGAGCGCGGCCCAGGGGGCGGCGTCGTCGGGGTTGAGCCGGGCGGACTCCCGGAGGGGGTCGCGAGCCTCGTGCAGGGCGGCCTCGAAGGCCTTGCGGTCGGCCTGACCGGCACCGGCCCCGCCGGAGGGCAGGGTCACGGCGCGGGCGAGCAGGGCGTGGCCGAGCCAGAGCAGGGCGTCGGCGGGGTCGGCGCCCTCACCGACCAGCCCCGCGATCTCGTCGGGGCGGTCCACGGCGGCCCGGCCCAGGGCCTCCGCCTGGTAGGTACGGGCCTCGGGGTCCTCCCTGGTCTCCACGAGCAGGGTCGCGCCCGCCTCCGCGTCGCCCTCGCGTACCGCCTCACAGGCGGCGCGCACCAGGGGGTCCGTTCCGTAGGAGGCCGACACCAGCACCGCCTCCAGGTCGGTGCCCTGGAGGCCCCGCCCCGGTTTCCATCCGAATCGCCACATGCCAGCGAGGTTAGGACATGCGGAGGGGAACACGGACGGGGCGCGGTGGCGGGTGCCACCGCGCCCCGTCAGGGGAACCGGAGTACGCCGACCGCTAGGCCTTCGTGGACTCCGTGGTCTCCGCGGCCTCGGCGTCCTTCGAGGACTCGACGTCCTTCGAGGACTCCTCGGGCGCGGTCCCGACGGTCTGCCCGGCCTTCGGCTGCTCCTGTCCGAGCGGGGCGACCAGGCCCTTCGCCTTGTCACGGCGGTGGTTGACCACCTGGAGGGTGATGAGCACGATGCCCGCGACGGTACCGGCGCCGATGAACCAGTCCGGCGAGACCTGGACGGACAGCAGCGACTCGGTCCACCCGCTCCACTCGGGGGCGATCAGGACCAGGGCGGCGGAGAGTCCCAGCGCGATGCGCTCACCCAGCAGGGTGCGGCGCAGGAAGAAGCCCTCGATCGCCATGGCACCGGCCGCCAACGCGACCGATCCGGTGGCGATCGCCATCACCAGGTCGATGACCGGACCGTCCACCTCCATGAGCGCCGAGTAGGCCATGAGCAGCGGGATCAGGTACAGACCCTTGGCGAACTTCCACGAGGACACGCCCGAGCGCATCGGACTGGAGTTCGCGATGCCCGCCGCCGCGAAGGCCGCGAAGGCCACCGGCGGGGTGACGTTGGAGTCCTGGCTGAGCCAGTACACGATCATGTGCGCGACGATCAGCGCCAGGCCGAGCTGCTCCAGCGCCGGACCGGCCAGGATCACCAGCACCACGTAGGACGCGGTCACCGGCAGGCCGATGCCCAGGATCAGGGAGGCCAGGGCCACCATCACCAGGGTCATGAAGAGGTTGCCCGCGAAGGCGTTGACCAGGACGTCGGAGAAGACCAGGCCCAGGCCGGTGAGGCCGACCATGCCGACGATGATGCCCGCCACGGCGCACGCCACGGAGACCGGCAGGGTGCTGCGGGCCGCCATCACGAACACCTCCAGGAAGTCCTTGAGGCTGAGGCGGCTGCTCGCGCGCAGCATGGCCACCACGAGCAGGGCGCCGCAGGCGGCCAGGCCGGCCTGCGTCGGCGGCACGTAGTTGAGCAGCAGGACGATCAGCAGGACCAGCGGGGCCATGAAGTGCCAGCCCGCCCGCATCACGATGGCGAAGGTGGGGATCTCGTCCCCCTCCATCGGCCGGATGTTGTTCTTGCGGGCGAGGATGTCCACGAACAGGAACATCAGGGCGAAGTACATGATCGCGGGGATGATCGCGACCTTGACGATGTCGGCGTAGGGGATGCCCAGCCGCTCCGCCATGAGGAACGCGCCCGCGCCCATGATGGGCGGCAGGACCTGGCCGCCGGTGGAGGCGGCGGCCTCCACACCGGCCGCGTCGTGCTTCTTGTAGCCGACCTTCTTCATCAGCGGGATGGTGAAGGGGCCGGTGGTGACCACGTTGGCGATGGCGCTGCCGGAGACCGAACCCATCAGGGCGCTGCCGAGCACCGCGCCCTTGGCCGGGCCGCCCACCATGCGTCCGGTGAGGACGTAGGCCAGGCCGACGAAGAAGTTGCCGCCGCCGGTCTTGGACAGCAGCGCGCCGAAGAGGATGAAGACGAACACGAACGTGACGACGACCCCGAGTGTGAGCCCGTAGATGCCGTCGTTGCCCAGGTAGGCGTGGGTGGAGATGCGCTGGATCGTGACGCCGGAGTGGCCGAAGTCGCCGGGGATCAGCGGGCCGACCCAGGCGTAGTAGATGAACGCCGCCACCAGCAGGACCATGATCAGGCCGACGGAGCGCCGGGTGGCCTCCAACAGGACCACGATGGCGACCAGACCCATGATCCAGTCCAGGTCGGTGTAGGCGCCCGCGCGGCGGGCGAGCTCCGCCTGGTACACGATCGGGTAGAAGCTGACCACGACGGTCGCGACGACCATGACGAGGTCGAGGACGGCCCCCGCCACGTACGCGACCGGGTTTCCCTCCACCGTGGACTTCTTGAACGGCGGCATGATGATGAAGACCATCAGCATGACCAGCATGAGGTGCATGAGCCGCTGCTGACGGGCGTCCAGACCGGAACGCAGGGCGATCCAGAGCTGGAAGGCGGTCAGGGCGATGCCCAGGAGCAGGATGATCCCGCCCATGGCGAGCCCGAACCGGCCCTCACCCCAGCGCTCGGCGGCGATCCGGCGCCAGAACGGCGGGGCGTCGTCCCCGAGCCCGTCGACGTCCGGCAGGGCGTCGGCGGAGGTCCCGGTCCTGCGGCCGCCCTTGCCGAAGCCGACCTCGGACGACTCCTCGGCGGCGGAGGTGGCGGTGTCGTCACGACCGTCCCGCTCGGTTTCCTCCGGCGTCGGGGGCGCGTCACCCCGCACCTGTGGTTTCTCAGCCATGTTCTTCCTCGGGTTCGACGGATGGACCGCGCGGTGCGTGAGAACACGGTGACCACGCGGCGGAGGGTGCTTCAGGCGGGGGGAGGACCTGAGGGACTGCTACTCGTCACAGACCGGCTGCGGTGAGCCGCCGATCAGCAGGACGAGGGTGGAGATCCGGGCGGGCTCGACGGCCACCCTGCGGGAGGTGAGGCACGGGGAGAGCCGTACCTCGGTGTCGGGAGTGCGCAGCCGGTGGTCCACGGAGGCCGTGCCCACACGGATCGCGAGCTCCGGACCGACGTGGCGGTTCATGTCCTCGATGACCCACCACTCGCCGTCGGCGCGGCCGGTTCCCTGACCGGGGATCTGGCCCATGCCCGCGCCGAACTGGCGCAGGCGGGTCGAGTCGGCGACCAGTTCGCCGTCACGGACCTCGATGTTCTCCTCGATCGGCAGGTGGTCGATCGAGTGCACGTAGGAGACGGTGAACTGCTCGCCCTCGGCCAGCGGCAGGTGGCCGAGGCGGTCGCCGTCCACGCTCAGGCGCAGCGCGGGCCACACGGGGAGGAGCGCGCCGACGAGCAGGGCCGCGCCGAGTCCGGCGCCGAGCCACAGGCCGGCGCGGCGGAGCGCGGAGATCCGCGGACGCCGGGGTTCGGCGTCCGCGGATCGTCCCACCGCGGTCGGTTCCATCGGTGTGTGCGACCTACTCTTCGTCGGTGTCCTCGGCGGCGCTGTCGCCCGCCTCGGTGCCCTCGGGGCGCAGGTCCTCGGGGATCTCGACGCCCTGCTCCTCGTAGAAGCGGATGGCGCCCGGGTGGACGGGGACCGGGCTGTTCTCGATCGTCTCCGGGACCAGGTACTCCTCGCCCGGGGCGTACACGCCGATCACCTGGTCGATGTTGTCGAACATCGCCTTGGTGATCTCGTAGGCCTGGTCCTCGTTGAAGGTGCCGGGCACGACCAGCGCGTTCCAGACGGCGATCGTCGACACGTCGTCGTCGATCCCCGGGTAGGTGCCGCCCTTGACGACGTGCTCGGTGTAGCCGCCGTAGCCGCTGACGATGGCGTCGCGCTCGTCGTCGCACATCTCGATGAGCGCGATGTCCTCGGTGGTGCCGAGCTCGGTGATGCCGGAGTGGCCCTCACCGACGACCCAGGAACCGGCGTCGAGCTGGTTGTTGGTCAGGGCGTTCGCGGTCTCCGCGTAGCCCAGCTGCTGGATCTCGACCTCGCTCGGGCCGATCTCCAGCGAGTCGAAGACCTGGTTGGTGGTGGCCTCGTTGCCGCTGCCGATGTCACCGACGGAGTAGCGGTTGCCGATGATGTCGTAGAAGCAGTCGAAGCCCTCGCGCTCCTTGATGCTCTGGAGCGTCACCGCGTGGAAGACGTTCGGGTACAGGACCGCGAGCGAGTACGTCTCGACGGGGTCGCCCTCGAAGTCACCGGTGCCGGTGAAGCCCTGGTCGGCGGCGTCACCCTGGACGATGGCCAGGTGGCTCTCGCCGGAGCCGAGGAGGCGGATGTTCTCGACGGAGGCGCCGGTGGCCTCGACGGAGGCGGACTGGCCCTCGAGGTTGTCACCGATGATGCCGCGCAGGGCGCCGCCGATGGGGTAGTACACACCGGTCGTGCCGCCGGTGACGATGCTGAGGTTGTTCTGGACTTCACCGCCACCGAGCTCGATGTCCTCGGCGGCCTGCTCGGCGGGCTGCGAGCAGGCGGCCAGCATGAGCACGCTGGCGGGGATGGCGACCAAAGACAGTGTGGAGCGTCGCATGGTTGTGGGGGTCCTCTCGAGGTGCTTCGTGCGTCAGGGGGCGCGGGAGAGTCGGGGGATACCCGCCTGCCGTGCCCGGAACCCGGGTCCGGCTCCGGCACGCGGGCCGCGGGACGCAGTCGTGGCCCCCGCCCCGCCGCCGCTGGCAACGTAACCGCCATCACGTCGAAACCCGCAGGACCCGAGAAGGTATTTGAGCCTCTTCTGAGGTTTCACACTCGTTGGTATCGTTCGCCCATGGCGTCGTCCGTCCCCCAGCCCCTCTGGAGCGTCACCCGGTTCACGGCCGCGTGCGCGGTCGTGGCGACGGTGCTCACCTGCGCGTCTCCCCTGCACCCGGCCCCGCTGCGGCTCTCCGTCGGAACCGGCGGCGCGGGCGGGGTCTACCACGTGTACGGCAGCGGACTGGCTGAGGTCACCGCCTCCCGGCAGGACACCTGGATCACCGCGTTGACGACCGCCGCGAGCGTGGAGAACAACCTGCTCGTCGCGGACGGCTCGCTGGACGTGGCGTTCACCCTCTCCGACGTGGCCGCGCTGGCCGTGGACGGCGAGGAGCCCTTCGAGGAGCCGCTGCCGATCTCCGCCATCGCCCGCCTGTATGACAACCACACGCACGTGGTGGTTCGCGCGGATTCCCCGGTGAACGCGATCGCTGATCTGGCCGGGGGGACGGTGTCGGTGGGTTCGGCCGGTTCGGGCACCGAGATGATGGCGGACCGGCTCCTGGACCTGTCCGGTCTGACAGCGGTGGCCGAGGGGAAGCGCCCCGGCGCGGCCGGTGAGGTGGAGCGGCTCCAGCTGTCCATAGGTGACTCGGCGCGGGCGCTGGAGGAGGGCCGGGTGGACGCGTTCTTCTGGTCCGGCGGGATACCGACCCAGGCGGTCGGGGACCTCGCGGAGCGGGTTCCGGTGCGCCTGCTGGACCTGGCCGACCAGGTCCCGGCCCTGACCGAGCGGTACGGGGAGTACTTCACGGAGCTGCCGGTCCCCGCCGGGACCTACGCGGACGTTCCGGCGGTGCGGACGATCGGGGTGCCGAGCCTGCTGGTGGTGAACTCCGCGATGCCCGACCACCAGGCCGAGGAGTTCACGCGGTTGCTCTTCGAGTTCCAGGCGGACCTGGTCGAGATCCACCCGGTGGCGCTGCACCTGCACCCGCGCTCGGCGATCTCGACCCTGCCGGTGCCCCTGCACTCGGGCGCGGTCGACTACTACCGGTCGGTCAAGTACGCCAACGACCGCCCGCCGCCCGAGGCCGCGGTGCCGTCCGAGGCCTCGACCCCGGTCCTCGGCCCCTGAGGCTCCGTCCCGGCCCTCGGACGTCCCACACGGAGACCACGCCGCCACCGCGTGCGCCCGGTCCGGGCGCCGCGGCGGGCCGTCGGGTTCACTTGCTGGTGATGTCCCACGTGCCGTCGCCTTCGGCCGCGTCGTTGAGCGCGGTCCAAGCGGCGTCGTCGAGCCTGAGGGCGTGGTGGAGGTAGGCCGAGACGACGTCGGCGACGAGGGCGACGCGGTCGGGGTCCTCGTCGGTGGTCTCCGCGACCGCCTCACCGGCGAGACCACCCAGGGTGTGCTCGCCCTCGGGGATGTCGAGCAGGCTCTTCGGGGCGGGGCTGAGGTGGTAGGCGTCCGTGAACCACTCCGGCCCCCGGGTGGAGAGCGGGGAATCGTCCCGGCCGCCCGCCACGACCAGGGTCGGAGCGGTCATCGTGGAGTAGTCCGGCCTCATGAACGGAAGGTGTTCGAGGGCGAACGGGGTGAGGGTGTCTCCCGTCCCTGTCGCGGCGATGAGCGCGCCGGCCGAGACTGCGGCATGGGAGAAGTCCTCCCCGGGGGTGCCGTCGACGTCGAGCACCCGCGCGCCGAGGAGCGCACCGGCGCTCTGGGCACCCCAGGAGTGGCCGACGACGGCGACGCGGTCCCGGTCGGCGCGGTCCTCCAGATCACCCGCCTGGCGAAGGAGGTCACCGAGACCGTCGACGACCGCGTGCAGGTCCGCGATCCGCACGCGCCAGATCGTGGGGAAGCGCGGGTCCTCCCAAGTGAGCTCGTTGCGGCGGGAGTCCGGGTGGGTGGGCTGCACGACGACGAATCCGGCGGCCGCCCACCGGTCGACGAGGGGCCCGTATCCGTCCATGGACCACGCGTTGCCGTGGGAGAACACGATGACGGGAAGGTCCCGGCCCGACACGGGAGCGGTGACCTTCACCCGGAGTTCGACGTCGCGGCCGGGCGCGGGGACGACGACGGGCTTGACCGCGACGACGCGCTGGTCGGAGTGGCGAGAGGGCATGGGTCACCTGTGCTTTCTTCCCGGGGCCGCTCTGCCATACTTTGGCGGAGCACCGTTCCGCCAATTTAGCGGAACACTGTTCCGCGAACAAGGGAGGGCCCGTGTCGGAACCCGTCGGAGTACGCCAGGCACAGGCGCGACGCACGCGCGACGCCGTGCTGGACGCCGCGGCGGCGGCCTTCGTGGACCAGGGCGTCCAGGCCCCCATCCGCGACATCGCCGCGCGCGCGGGCGTCGGCGTCGGCACGATCTACCGGAACTTCCCGACCCGGGCGGACCTGGTCACCGCCGTCTACCGGCACCAGATCGACACCTGCGCCGCGCTCGCGCCCCGACTCCTGGCGGAATCCGCCTCTCCGTTCACCGCCCTGACGCACTGGGTGGACGCGTTCGTGGATTTCCTGGTGACCAAGCACGGCCTCGGCGCCGCGCTGGGGTCCGGTGACCCGGGGATGGAGAACCTCCACGCCCTCATGCTCGACACCCTCCTCCCGGCCTGCGCCACGCTGCTCGACGCCTGCGTCGCCCACGACGAACTCGGCCCCGACATCGGCGCCTACACGCTCATGCGCGCCATCGGAAACCTCTGCATCACCGGCCCCGACTACGACCAGGCCGACGCCAAGCGCATGGTCGCGATCCTCCTCCGGGGGTGCCGTCGCGAGGAGTGACGGAGTGCGACGCGCCGATCCCCGGCCACCGCGCCGCCCCGGGTCGTCACCGCCGGAGACCAACGGCGCCGACGGCGCCAGGCGCTCGCCGGCCGGATCCCCCGGCGGACCGCGCCCGTCCGTCGCCCCGGATCCCTCTCGGAACACCGCTCAGGCGCTCTCCGGGGCCCCCACGGACTCGGACTCGGCGTCGGCCCCGTCCTCGGCGTGTGCGGCCAGGCGGAACCGCAGGCGGGCGTCGATCCCGTGCGGCTCCCGGGAGGACAGGGACAGGCTCGCCCCCTGAAGCTCCAGGAGCGTGACCACGATGGACAGCCCCAGCCCGGATCCCCCTCCCCCACCGCCGTCACGCCAGAACGCCCGTGTGGCCTGGTCGAGCTGGTCGTCGGGGAGCCCCGGACCGTCGTCCACCACGTGCACGTCCAGGTGCCCGCCGTCGCCCTCCCCCACCGGCGCGCCCACGTGGACGGTGATCCACACCCCCGCGCCGCCGAACTTGAGCGCGTTGTCGATGAGGGCGTCGAGGGCCTGGTCCAGTGTCCCCTCCACGCACCGCACCAGGGCGGACTCCTCACCCGAGCACGTCAGCACGGCACCCGCGCGGTCGGCGATGGGGCCCCACGCGGCCACCCTCAGCTCCGCCACCTCCCTGGCGTCCTCCCACACCATGGAGTGCTCGGCGTCCTCGGCCTGCGCCAGGGTGAGCAGGCTGTCGCAGATCCGGGTGAGCCGGTCCACCTCGTCCAGTGCCAGCCCGTGCTCCCGCAGCCCCTCGTCGCCCAGGTGCCGGGCCAGTCCCCCCACCCGCAGGCGCAACGCCGCCAAAGGATTGCGCACCTGGTGTCCCGCGTAGGCCACGAAGGTGCGCTGGCTCTCCAGCATGGAGGTGATGGTGTCGGCCATCTGGTTGAAGGACTCCCCCAGCCTGCGGAGCTCCTCGGGCCCGGCCGCCGTCCGCACCCGCGTGTCCAGGCTGCCCCCGCTCACGGCCCGGGTGGCCTGGGCCAGGTCGTCGATGGGCCGCAGGATCCACCGGGTGAGCGGACCGGCCACGGCGATGCCCGCCACCATCAGGGCGGTCACCACCAGCCACGCCACGACCCACTGTCCGAGGGTGGCGCGGCGCAGCGCTCCGGTCGGTGAGGCGGTGACGGCCGCCCCGACCACCTCACCCGAGCTGCCGATGGGCTCCGCGACCACCAGTGGCCCGTCCTGCCACGGCCAGACCACGCTGTCCGCCGCCCTGCGGTTGCCCGCCAGCGCGCCGCGCACCGGCCCCGTCAGCGGCTCCTCGCTGTCGGACCGGCCCTGGGGATCCAGGTCCTCCAGGGTGAGGCCGGGCCGTGAGGCGGCCACCACCCGACCGTCCCGGTCCACCACGACGGCGGTGATCCCGTACACCTGCTCGTAGACCGTGAGCTCGCTGACCAGACCGGACAGGGCCCCCTCCGACCCCGACAGCACCCCGGGCTCGGCCAGTCCGGCGAACCGGGCGGTGTCGTTGATCCGGTCGAGGACCATGTCGGAGGTGCCCCGGGCGGCGATGTTCCCGCACAGGGGGAAGGCCAGCGCCAGGCAGGCGACCACCAGCAGGGAGACGTAGACGGTGACCACACGCCGGTGCATCAACGTGCCCCTCTCGCGCGCGGGACCCCCGTGACGCGAGGCCCCGACCCGCGCCAGAGCCGCCCCCTCACCGGGAGGCCGGGGCCGCGGTGGCCCCGGCGGCCGTGTACTCGCTGGTCACGAGCTGGTAGCCGACCCCGCGCACCGTCCGGATCAACCCGGGCGAACCCAGCTTCGACCGGAGCGTGCCGATGTGCACTTCGAGGGTGCGCAGGGTGCCCGGCCAGGCGGTCTGCCAGACCCGGAGCAGGAGGTGCTCCCGGGAGACCACCCCGCCCGACTCCCTCAACAGGACGACGAGGAGGTCGAACTCCTTCCGGGTCAGCTCCACGGGGCGGCCGGAACACTCGACGGTGCGGGTGGACAGGTCCACCCGCAGCGGCCCGGTCTCCAGGACCGTGCCGACCCGACCGCCGGTACGGCGCAGGACCGCCTCCATCCGGGCGCACAGCTCCTCTATGGCCAACGGCTTCACCACGTAGTCGTCCGCGCCGGAGCGCAGTCCGAGGATCCGTTCGCGCTGCTGTCGGCGGGCGGTGACCATGATGATCGCGGTGTCCCCGAAGTCCGGCCGCTCACGGATGCGCTGGCACAGTTCCACTCCGTCCATGTCGGGCAGGCCGAGGTCGAGCAGGACGATGTCCGCGGGGGGCGCGCTCAGGGCGCCCCCCGCGGTCCTCACCTGGTCGACCTCGTAGCCGTACGTCTCCAGCGCGCCGGCGAGGGCGTCGGCGAGGCGCACGTCGTCCTCTACTAGCAGCACCTTGATCATGGGGCGGGGGTCCTTCGGCGGGTGAACGCGACAGGGGGTGACTCCACGCACCCTAACCCCACGATGTGCCACAAACCACAACGGCCGGATCAGTGATCAGCAACAATACGAACCCGACCGAGGGGCTCCGCACCCCGGGGACACCCCTCAGGAACGCCCTCCGGGCCTGCCCACGTGGATGTCCGGCACGATCTCCGGAGCACCGTGCTGGACCGCGTCGGCCTCCTGGTCCGTGTCCTGTTCCTGTGCGGCGCGCTCGGCCTCGATGCCCTTGCGGTAGTACTCCACCTCGCGCTCGACCTGTTCCCTGGTCCAGCCGAGCGGCTCCGCCATGAGCGCGGCGGCGGACTCGGCGGCAGCGATGCCCCGGTCCCAGGTCTCGAAGGTGATCCGGGTGCGCCGGGACAGGACGTCCTCCAGGTGGCGGGCGCCCTCGGCCTCCACCGCGTAGACGACCTCGGCCCGCAGGTAGTCCTCACCGCCCTTCAGCGGCTCCCGCAGGTCCGGCCGCTCCCGGATCAGGTCGAGGACGTCGTGCACCCCGGAACCGTACCGGCGCAACAGGTGCGAGATCCGGGAGACGTGCAGTCCGGAGTCGCGGGCCAGCCGGTGCCGCTGGTTGTACAGGGCCGCGTAACCGTCCGCGCCCACCAGCGGCAGCTTGTCGGTGACCGAGGCGGGGACCGCGCCACCCAGCCCGTGCGCGACCGCGTCCACCGCGTCCTTGGCCATGACCCGGTAGGTGGTGTACTTGCCGCCCGCGATGAGGACGAGCCCCGGCACGGGGTGCGCGACCGTGTGTTCACGGGAGAGCTTCGAGGTCTCCTCGGACTCCCCCGACAGCAGCGGCCGCAGCCCCGCGTAGACGCCCTCGACGTCGTCGCGGCCCAGGGGCGTGCGCAGCACCTGGTTGACGTGGTCCAGGACGTAGTCGATGTCGGCCCGCGACGCCGCCGGGTTCTCCTTGTCCAGGTCCCAGGGGGTGTCGGTGGTCCCGATGATCCAGTGGCGGCCCCAGGGGATCACGAAGAGCACGCTCTTCTCCGTCTGGAGGATCATCCCGGACGAGGCCTGGATGCGGTCCCGGGGCACCACGAGGTGCACGCCCTTGGACGCGCTCACGTGGATCTGGCCGCGACCGCCCACCATCTCCTGGATGTCGTCGGTCCACACACCGGCGGCGTTCACCACCTGTCGCGCGCGGATCTGCTTCTTCTCGCCGGTCTCCAGGTCGGCGGCGGTCGCACCGACCACGTGCTCGCCCTCGCGCAGGAACTCGACGGCCTGGACCCGCGAGGCGATCCGCGCCCCGAGTCCGGCGGCGGTGCGCAGGACGGTGGTGACGAACCGGGCGTCGTCCACCTGGCAGTCCCAGTACTGGACCGCCCCGGCCAGGGCGCCGCGCTTGAGCGCGGGGAAGACCCGGAGCGCGCCGGACCTGGTCAGGTGCCGGTGCGAGGGCAGCCCCCGGTTGTTGCGCGAGGTCATCGCCAGGGTGTCGTACAGGGTGACGCCCGCGCCGATGTAGAACCGCTCCCAGTGGTGCTGGAACGGGAAGAGGAACGGCACCGGGCGGACCAGGTGCGGTGCGATGGTCGTGAGCAGGAGACCGCGCTCGTGCAGGGCCTCGCGGACCAGCTCGAAGTCGAGTTGTTCCAGGTAGCGGAGGCCGCCGTGGATGAGCTTGCTGGACCTGCTGGACGTCCCGGAGGCGAAGTCCCGCGCCTCGATCAGACCCGTGGAGAGCCCGCGCGAGACCGCGTCCAGCGCGATGCCCGCGCCCACGATCCCGCCGCCCACCACGAGGACGTCGAGCTCCTCGTCGGCCATCGACGCGAGCGCCTCGGTGCGCCCCTTCGGCCCCAACCAGGTGGTCGCCATGGATGGTCCTCCCTTTCGATCGGTGTCCCACCAAGGCGCATACCCGGAGTGGTGGGGCCCCAGGCTAACCGGAGGCCGTCAGGGACGTGGGTTGCCACACCCCATACCGCCGGATTACCTCCGGGACCGGTCCGAACGGTCCGAACGGGACTCAGGCGGCGTCGGCGTAGGCGTGCGCGTAGGCCAGGACGTCGCTGACGTAGGCGGAGGAGCGGTTGTACTCCAGGACCGCCGACTCCCAGTCCTGCGCGGAGGTGAGGTCGCGTCCCTCGTCGCACAGGTAGCGGGCGGAGGCCAGGGCGGCGTCGTCGATGTTGTGCGGGTCGGGGGTACCGCCCTCCAGCGACTCGCCCCACCGGGCCCAGGTGCTGGGGATGAACTGCATGGGGCCGATCGCCCGGTCCCACTCGGTGTCGCCGTCCAGCTCACCGCCGTCGGTGTCGGGGATGGCCTGCGTGTTGTTGGTGCCGTCCAGCGGGATGCCGATGATGTCGACGGTGGTGTTGCCGTCCGGGCCGAGCTCACCGCCCGCGTAGGTGCCGTGGCGGGACTCCACGTAGCCGATGCCCGCCAGCGTGGGCCAGGACAGCTGGCACGAGGACTGGTCGGCGTCGAGCACCAGCTGGGCGCTGGCGTATCCCTCCATGGCCCTGCGCGGGATGCCGGTGTTCGCGGAGACCTCGTCCAGCCACTCGTCGCTGGGACGCAGCACCTCGGCCGGGCCGGACCGCTCGTCCGCGCCGACGGCGGACTCGTCCGGGTCGCCGTTCTCCCGGGCGGTCACCCCGGTCTGGGCGGGTGGCCCGGTGAGCTGGTCGTGCGGAGGGGTCTCGATGGTGCCGATCTCCGGGGTGGCGTCGGCGGCCGGCGCCTCCCAGTCGTTGAGGGCACTGGACACGCGGCCGACCAGGACCACGACGCCCGCCGTCACCAGCAGGCAGACGACCAGTGCGAGGCTGACCGCGACCGCCGGTCCGCGTCGGCGGCGCCGACGGTGGCCCCGGGCGCGGCGCGCCTCGGCGGCGCCGGACTCGCGCCGGGCCTCGGCGGAGCGGGGCTCCTCCTGGGCGCGGGGCACCTCGGAGGGACCGGTCGCCCCGGGGGCACCGGACTCACTGTCACCCATGCGGTCCTCCAAGAGAAAGTCACCATCGGATCACGAGACTCAAAAACACGCACCATAGTGGCACACTGTGGCGGTTCGGACGCACCCCCCTCGGACGACGCGGGGGGCGCCCCGGTTCTCCGGGACGCCCCCTCACACTCGCGTCTGGTCCGACCTGCGGGAGGAACCCCGCCGTCACTCCCTAACGGTGCGGGTTCACCACGACCTCGACCCGCTGGAACTCCTTGAGGTCGGTGTAGCCCGAGGTGGCCATGGTCCGACGCAGCGCGCCCATGAGGTTCATGGAACCGTCGCTGGTGGAGGCCGGGCCGTGCAGGATCGACCTGAGGTCACCGATGGTGCCCACCTCGACCCGCTCGCCGCGCGGCAGTTCGTTGTGGTGCGCCTCGCTGCCCCAGTGGTAGCCGCCGCCGGGCGCCTCGGTGGCGCGGGCCAGCGGGGACCCCACCATGACGGCGTCGGCGCCGCAGGCCAGGGCCTTGGCGATGTCACCGCTGCCGGTCATGCCGCCGTCCGCGATGACGTGCACGTAGCGGCCGCCGGACTCGTCGAGGTAGTCGCGGCGGGCCGCGGCGACGTCACCGATGGCGCTGGCCATGGGGACGGCCACACCCAGCACGGAGCGGGTGGTGTGGCCGGAGCCGCCGCCGAACCCGACCAGCACACCGGCGGCACCGGTACGCATCAGGTGCAGGGCGGCGGTGTAGGTGGCGCAGCCGCCGACCACGACCGGCACGTCGAGGTCGTAGATGAACTGCTTGAGGTTGAGCGGCTCGGCGCGCCCGGAGACGTGCTCGGCCGACACCGTGGTGCCGCGGATCACGAAGATGTCGACCCCGGCGTCCACGACGGCCTTGTGGTACTGGGCGGTGCGCTGCGGCGACAGCCGGGCGGCCGTGACCAGGCCGGCGTCACGGATCTCCTCGATCCGGCGGCCGATCAGCTCCTCCTGGATCGGCGCCGCGTAGATCTCCTGGAGTCGCTTGGTCGCGGCGACGTCGTCGAGTTCGCGGATCTCCTGGAGCAGCGGCTCCGGGTCCTCGTAGCGGGTCCACAGACCCTCGAGGTCGAGGACGCCGAGACCGCCCTGCTCACCCACGGCCACGACGGTCTTGGGCGAGGCCACACTGTCCATGGGGCTGACGACCAGGGGCGTCTCGAACCGGTAGGCGTCGATCTGCCAGGCGATCGACACCTCCTCCGGGTCGCGGGTCCGTCGTGCGGGCACGATCCCGATCTCGTCGAGCTCGTAGGCGCGACGCCCGTTCTTGCCCAGCCCGATCTCCACCTGAGCCAACTGTTCGCTTCCCCTCTGACGTGCGGCGCCGGTCGGTCGACCAGCGCTTGACCGCGGACGCGAGTCTATCCGTCCGTGGTCGGACCGGATCCGGCGCCGTCCCCGCGCCGACTAGCGCGCGTTGTAGTTCGGCGCTTCCACGGTCATCTTGATGTCGTGCGGGTGGCTCTCGCGCAGCCCCGCGCTGGTGATGCGCATCAGCTGGCCGCGCTCGCGCAGCTCCGGCACGGTGCGGCTGCCCGCGTACCACATGGACTGGTGCAGGCCGCCGACCAGCTGGTGGGCCACCGCGGACAGCGGGCCGCGGAACGGCACCTGACCCTCGATGCCCTCGGGAACCAGCTTGTCCTCGGAGGACACGTCGGCCTGGGCGTAGCGGTCCTTGGAGAAGGAGCGGCCGCGCATGGCGCCGAGCGAACCCATGCCCCGGTAGGCCTTGAACTGCTTGCCGTTGATGAAGATGAGCTCGCCCGGGCTCTCCTCGACACCCGCGAGGAGGCTGCCGAGCATGACGGTGCTGGCACCGGCGACGATGGCCTTGGCGATCTCGCCGGAGTACTGGAGGCCGCCGTCCGCGATCAGCGGGACACCGGCGGGGCCGCAGGCCAGCCCGGCCTCCAGGATGGCGGTGAGCTGCGGGGCGCCCACACCGGCGACGACGCGGGTGGTGCAGATGGAGCCGGGGCCCACCCCGACCTTGACGGCGTCGGCCCCGGCGTCGATCAGCAGCTGGGCACCGGCGCGGGTGGCGACGTTGCCCGCGACGATGTCCGCGCGGGAGTTGGCCTTGAGCTTGGCGACCATGTCGGCGAGCCCGGAGGAGTGGCCGTGGGCGGTGTCGACCACGATGAAGTCGACCCCGGCGTCGATGAGCAGCTTGGCGCGCTCCTCGGCCTCGGTGCCCACACCAACCGCGCCACCGACGACCAGACGCCCGTTGGAGTCCTTGGTGGCGTTCGGGAACTGCTCGCTCTTGATGAAGTCCTTGACGGTGATGAGCCCGCGCAGGCGGTTCTGGCCGTCGACCAGGGGAAGCTTCTCGACCTTGTGCTCACGAAGGAGCTCGAAGGCGCGTTCGCGGCTGACGCCGACGGGGGCGGTGACCAGGTTCTCGGTGGTCATGACGTCGCGGACCAGCCGGGAGCGGTCGTCCTCGAAACGCATGTCGCGGTTGGTCACGATGCCCACCAGCGCGCCCTGGGCGTCGGTGACCGGGACACCGGAGATGCGGTAGTGGGCGCAGAGGCGCTCGACCTCCGCGAGGTCGTCCTCGGGGTGACAGGTGACCGGGTCGGTGACCATGCCCGCCTCGGAGCGCTTCACGAGGTCGATCTGGCCGGCCTGGTCCTCGGCGGAGAGGTTGCGGTGCAGCACCCCGGCGCCGCCCTGACGGGCCATCGCCACGGCCATGCGGGCCTCGGTGACGGTGTCCATCGCCGCGGAGAGCAGGGGGATGCTGAGGCTGATGTTGCGGGAGAGCTTCGTCGTGGTGTCCACCTCGCCCGGCTGGAGGTCCGAGTAGGCCGGTACCAGCAGGACGTCGTCGTAGGTCAGCCCCGGCGGAAGCAGCTTCCTCCCGTAGTCGCTGTGGTCCTGGCTCATGACACAACCTCCGCTGTTCCCGGCAACACCTGCGCGGATCGCCCCCGCGTGTCGTCTCATCCTAGGTCGTCGTCCGGCACCGCCCAGGTGGAATGCGGTGTTCGCCCGGTCACCTAGGTCACGAATCGGCCACCGCCCCGGGCCGGGTTCGCTGGTCGAGCCGCAGGCCCGGGGGCCGGTGACGGAGTCAGTGGGGGACGAGTGTGCTGGCCAGCACCACGTGGACGGCCGTGCCGCCCAGGATGCTCAGCAGGGCTTCGCGCCGCCACAGGTGCAGGCCGACGGTGACGGCCAGGGCGCCCAGCGGCACCAGGGACTGCGGTTGCGGCAGGGGCAGGTCGCTCAGGCAGTACACGACCAGGATCACCATGACCCCGGCGGGCATGCGGACGCTGAGGTGACCCATGGTCTCACTGGCGCGCAGCGGTGCCAGGGCGGCGAAGGGCGCCGCGCGCAGACTCCAGGTCACGGCTGCGGTGACCAGGACGGCGGCCACGGCGTAGTGGGTGTCAGACATGAGCGGGCTTCCTTCGGAGTACGAGCCGGTGAGCGAGCAGACCAGCCGTGAACAGGGAGAAGGCGACGAGGAGCATCTGGTCGGGGAAGAGGACCCACGCGGCCAGGGCACTCGCGAGCGCGAGCACCGGGGTGGACACCTCGCCCCTGAGGTCCCGCAGCGCGTCCAGGGCCAGCACCGTGAACAGTGCGGTGAGGGCGAAGTCCAGCCCCTGGACGCCCTCGGGAATGAGGCCGCCGAGCAGGGCTCCGACGGTCGCGCTCCCAGTCCAGTACAGGTGCATGAACAGCTGTGAGTACAGGACGCGCCGCCCCGTCCAGGCGCGGGCGCGCTCGGACGCGGTCAGGGCGTAGGCCTCGTCGGTGAGCGCGAACGTGGCGTAGGCCCTGCCCGCGCGACCCCTGATCCGGTCCAGGGGAAACGACAGGGCGTAGAAGACGTGGCGGAAGTTCACCATCAACGCGGCCGCGGCGATAGCGGTCAGCGGGGCGGCGGCGGTGACCATGCCGATCAGCAGGAACTCGAACGATCCGGCGTAGACGAGCGCGGCCGACACCCCGGCCCACCACCAGTCCAGGCCCGCCTGGACCACGAGCACTCCGAAGGCCAGACCGAGGGGGACGAGCGCCAGGCCCACCGGTGCGGAGTCGACGAAGGTCGACCGCAGGTCAGATTTCCTAGGCATGAGGACATTTTAGAAAAGATCGAGCCTTATATGGTTTCGTTCCTGAGCCCTAGAATGACCGGATGAGCAACGAACATGCACTCGATGGGGTCGACCGTGAAATCCTGTTCCAACTACGCCAGGACGGCCGGTTGTCCAACGTCGAGTTGGCGCGTCGGGTGGGGCTGACCCCGCCTCCCTGCCTGCGCCGGGTCAAGCGGCTGGAGGAGTCGGGGGTCATCACGGGGTACCGGGCCGTGGTGGACTCCGAGCGGCTGGGCCGGGGGCTGGAGGTGCTCCTCGACGTGGAGATCTACGCCCAGGACAGTGCGACCGTCCAGGAGTTCGAGGAGACCGTGGCGGCCTACGAGGAGATCGTGGAGTTCCGCCGGATGTACGGCCGCCCCGACTACTTCCTCCGGGTGAGGATCGCTGACCACGTCGCCTACGAGGCCTTCCTCACCAGCAGGCTGATGGGGCATCCCGCCGTGCTGAGAGTGGAGTCCCACCTGACCATGAAGACCCTCAAGAGCGACGACTGACCGTCTCGGGGGCCGTTCCGCGCGTCGTGGGGAACGGCCCCGGCGATCTCAGCGGGGGTAGCGGCAGTAGCCGCGCTGGCGGAGACGCGAGGGGCACCGGCGCCTTCCGGGGCGGGAGGCGCGGTGCTCAGGGGAGGACGCGGTTCGCCAGGGCCACCTTCCGAAGCCGAGCAATAGCTCGGTGCTGGGCAACCCGTACCGCGCCTGCCGACATGCCAAGGAGATGTCCCGTCTCGTCTGCTGTGAGTCCTGTGATCACCCGCATCACCAGCAGTGTGCGCTGCTGTTCGGGCAGTTCGTCGAGGAGGGCCCTGGCCCGCTGGGCCTCGGACACGCGGACCGCCGACTCCTCGGGGCCGGGACCGTCGTCCGGCTGTTCGGGCACGGTGTCGGTGGGGACCGTCTCCACCCGACCGGCCACGCGGAGGGTGTCCGCGACCTTGTGCGCGGCGATGCCGAACACGAACGAGGCGAAGGGCCTGCCCCGGTCCTGGTAACGGGGGACGGCCGTGAGCAGGGCGATACACACTTCCTGCGCGACGTCGTCCGAGTAGTGTGCCAGGCCCGCGACCCGCGCCAGGCGGGTCCGGCAGTACCGCACCACCATGGGTCTGACCTCGCGCAGGAGCGAGTCCATGGCCCCGTCGTCGCCCCGGACGGCGAGTGAGCCCAGATGGTTCAACCCCGTGTCACTCGGAGCGGGGTCCGCCTCCTCGTGCCCCGGGGGCGTACCTGGCCGCTGCGCGGTAACGCCCTCGCGGGCGCCTGCATCCGTCACGTTAGGAATGATGCCCGCAGTTGAGGACCCAACCACTCCAATCAGCAACTACAGAATGGTCACATTTTGGGAAAATAGCCCGAAAACGGTACGTAGTCGCGGGTGTGAAACGGGTCTCTCGTGGTAGTGGGCGGGGGTGGGACGACGGCGCGCCCCACCCCCGGACCGGGCCCTCACGGACACCGACCGACGTCCCTAGTGGGCGTGGCCGTGACCGTCGTCCGCGTCCTCCTCGGGCTTGTCCGCGACCAGCACCTCGGTGGTCAGCAGCATGCCAGCGATGGAAGCGGCGTTCTGGACGGCCGAGCGGGAGACCTTGACCGGGTCGAGGATGCCCTCGGCGGTCAGGTCGCCGTAGGTGCCGGTGGCGGCGTTGTAGCCGTGACCGACCTCCATCTCGGAGACGCGGTGGGTGACCACGTAGCCCTCGGCGCCCGCGTTCTCCGCGATCCACCGGGCGGGCTCGACCAGCGCGCGGCGGACGATCGCCGCACCCGTGGCCTCGTCGCCGGTCAGGCCGAGGTCGTCCAGAGCGGTGGAGGCGTGCACCAGGGAGGCGCCGCCACCGGCGACGATGCCCTCCTCGATGGCCGCGCGAGTCGCCGAGATGGCGTCCTCGAGACGGTGCTTCTTCTCCTTGAGCTCGACCTCGGTGGCCGCGCCGACGCTCAGCACGGACACGCCGCCCGCGAGCTTGGCCAGGCGCTCCTGGAGCTTCTCGCGGTCCCAGTCGGAGTCGCTCGCCTCGATCTCCTTGCGGATCTGGCGAACGCGGTCCTCCACCTCGGACTGCTCGCCGCCACCGTCGACGACGGTGGTGGTGTCCTTGGTGATGGTGATGCGGCGGGCCGAGCCCAGCACGGACAGGTCCGCGTTCTCCAGGGTCAGGCCGACCTCCTCGGAGATGACCTGGCCGCCGGTGAGCACGGCGATGTCCTGGAGCATGGCCTTGCGGCGCTCGCCGAAGCCGGGCGCCTTGACCGCGGCGACGTTGAGGGTGCCGCGCATGCGGTTGAGCACCAGGGCGCCCAGGGCGTCGCCCTCGACGTCCTCAGCGATGATCAGCAGCGGCTTTTTGCTCTGCACGACCTGCTCCAGCAGCGGGAGCAGCTCGTTCAGGTTGCCGATCTTGCCCTGGCTGATCAGGATCTGCGCGTCCTCGAGGACGGCCTCCTGACGGTCTCCGTCGGTGACGAAGTAGGGCGAGATGTAGCCCTTGTCGAACTGGAGGCCCTCGGTGAAGTCGAGCTCCAGACCGAAGGTCGGGGACTCCTCCACCGTGATGACGCCGTCCTTGCCGACCTTGTCGAAGGCCTCGGCGATGAGGTCGCCGATCTGGGCGTCCTGAGCGGAGTTGGTCGCCACGTAGGCGATGTCGGCGCGCTCCTTGATCGGCACGGCGCGCTCGAGCAGGATCTCGGAGACCCGGACGGCCGCGGCGTCGATGCCCTTCTTGAGGGACATCGGGGAGGCACCGGCGGCGACGCTGCGCAGGCCCTCGCGGACCAGCGCCTGAGCCAGAACGGTGGCGGTCGTGGTGCCGTCACCGGCGGCGTCGTTGGTCTTGGTGGCGACCTCCTTGACCAGCTGGGCGCCCAGGTTCTCGTAGGGCTCGTCCAGCTCGATCTCACGCGCGACGGTCACGCCGTCGTTCGTGATGGTGGGGGCACCGAACTTCTTGTCGATGACGACGTTGCGGCCGCGCGGGCCGAGCGTCACCTTGACGGCGTTGGCGAGGCGGTCCACGCCCCGCTCGAGGGCGCGGCGGGCGTCGTCCTCGAACTCCAGGATCTTCGGCATGTGTGAGTACTTCCTCTAACGGTTCGGGTCGAAAGAGAACATCCCGCCCCGCCCGGCTTCAGGGCCGACCGGTGCGGGATGTTCGAAGGCTCTGCGCCGAGAGCTACTTCTCGACGACCGCGAGGAGGTCGCGGGCGGAGAGAACCAGGTACTCCTGGCCGTCGTACTTGACCTCGGTGCCGCCGTACTTGCTGTAGAGGACGACGTCGCCGACGTTCACGTCGAGGGCGACGCGCTTGCCGTTGTCGTCAAGGCGACCGGGACCCACGGCCAGGATCTCGCCCTCCTGGGGCTTCTCCTTGGCGGTGTCCGGGATGACCAGACCGGAGGCGGTGGTCTGCTCAGCCTCCAGGGTCCTGACCACGACGCGGTCCTCGAGCGGCTTCAGCACGGTCTTGGTGGCGGTCGACACGGTGTGACCTCCCCCTTCAAAGTCTCGGTGTATCTGACGTCGGCCATGCGTGAGCACGAACCGACCACGTAAAAGGGGCGACCGCGGCGGCCTGTCGTCGCGGGTGCCAGACCGGCCTCGTCGCGTTTAGCACTCTACCCCCGAGAGTGCCAGAATGGAAATGTGGCGGGGGCCCGGACCGACGGGCGGGCCCGCCCCACCGTCGTGCCCACAGCAGGAGGTTCCATGCGCGTCCCCGCGTTCTCGGCGCTGCTCACCGACGCGGGACGGGAGGTCCTCGCCGGGGTGGACCCCGCCGCCACGGCCAGCGACCCCCTGGCCACCGCGTCGCGGCTGCGCGCCGACCCACGGGTCGCCGCGCTCGCCCCCGACCTCCCGGTTTCCGAACTGGTCAACGCCGTGATGACCCAGGTGGGCCTGCGGGAGCGCGGCCGGGCCAAGTTCGGGCAGAACGCCGCGCGCATGTTCTTCACCCCGAACGGCCTGGAGCAGTCCACCCGCCGGAGCGTGGCCGAGTACCGCGCCGAGCGCACCGCCGGGCACCTGCCCGCCTCGGTGGCCGGGGGCGCCGTCGCGGGCGACCTGTGCTGCGGGATCGGCGCCGACCTCCTGGCCCTGGCCGGGCGCGGCGTGCCGGTGGAGGGCGTGGACGCCGACCCCCTGACCGTGGCGGTGGCCCGGGCCAACATCGAGGCGTTGGGGCTGTCCGCGCACGCCCGGGTCCGGGAGGGTGACGTGAACGGGGTCGCGGTGGGTGACCACCCCCTGCTGTTCTGCGACCCGGCCCGGCGCGGAGGGCGGGGCCGGGTGTTCGACCCGGCCGCCTACTCGCCACCGTGGGACGTGGCCACCCGACTCGCGGAGGGTGCGGAGGCCGCGTGCCTGAAGGCCGCCCCGGGGATTCCGCACGAGGTCCTCTCCCCCGCCGCGTCAGCCGAGTGGATCTCGGTGGACGGGGAGCTGAAGGAGACCGCTCTGTGGTTCGGCGGGCTGGGCTTCGGCCCGGACGGGCCACGACGGCGCGCGACGGTGCTGCACGAGCGCGCGGGCCTGTTGGCGAGAGAGGGCGCGGTGGCGCACCTGGACGAGGAGACGGGCCTGGGCCCGGCGCCGGTCGCGCCCGCCCGGCGCTACCTGTACGACCCGGACCCGGCCGTGGTCCGCTCCCACCTCGTGGCGGAGGCGGCGGCACGGGTGGACGGCGCGCTGCTGGACGAGCGGATCGCCTACTTCACCTCGGACCGGCCCGAGCGCTCACCCCTGTGGCGGGTGCTGGAGGTGCTGGAGTTCGCGCCGTTCTCACTGAAACGCGTGCGCTCCTCGGTGCGTGCGCACAAGGCCGGAACGGTAACGATCAAGAAACGCGGTTCGGCGGTGGACACCGAGAAACTCCGACGTGATCTGCGCGCCTCGGGACCGGAATCGGTGACGGTCGTCCTCACGCGAATCGGCGAGAAACCGTTCTACCTGCTGTGCCGTGAAACCGAAGCGGGATAGGACCTCCGGAAGCACCGCCTCGGCCCGCGTTCGAGTGCGACCGGGGCCACATTCGGAACCGGCCGCGCAGACCATATCGTTATCTCCCGCACCCATATCTTTCGCGGACCCCTGGGGTCTCGTGGGACTGTGTCGTTAAACTGGCGCCGCAGATTTCTTTCCCTTCTCATGGGTTCTCCGGAAGGCCGTGCTCGTGTGATCCGTTCAGCGGTTCGGTCGGCACCGGACCCACGCCCCCCTTGTATACACACAGTCACACTTCGGTCACATTGGGGCGCGGTCGGCGCGGTGCATCGACCGCCCGGGGACCATCGAGAACCCGTCCGCGCGACCACCGTGCGGCGAAGTGGGCGGGAGCGCCAGAACCATAAGGAGCACCTCGGTGGAACAGACCAATCACAACTTCCTCAACGCTGGAGGCCAGGCCGGAGTCTCCGACCGGATGCGTGACCTGCTCTCCCAGGCCGCCCAGGAGCACGTCTCCGAGCAGAAGTCCCAGGGTGCCGTCAGCGAGGAGATGCGCCAGCGCCTTGAGGGCATGGAGTGGCTGCTCCGCGAGCTGCGCGAGCGCGAACTGACCGCGCTCGCCGAGGCGATCACCACCGTCGACGGTCGGATCGACGACTTCCTGGCACGTCCGCCCGAGTGGGCCGAGGCCCTGGCCGAGCACATCGAGGTGGTCGGCAGGCAGGTCAAGCCGCTGTCGGAGATGTCGTCCCTGCGGGCCGACACCCAGCGCGTGGCCGGACACCTGGACACCGCCCTCACTCGGCTCCAGCGCATGGCCGAGACCGGCAACCGCACCTCCGAGCAGGTCACCGAGATCAGCGAGCGCGTCACCGAGCTGGGCGAGACCGTCGGCACCCGCCTGGACGCCCTGGACCGGGCCCTGGCCGACCTCGGCACCCGCGCCGAGGCGATCGAGGCCTCGCTGTCCGCCCTGGACACCACCCTGGGCGAGCGCCACGAGGAGCTGAGCGCCACGGTCCGCACCACCCTGGCCGAGGGCAGGGAGCAGCTGGCCGAGGCGATCTCCGAGAGCCGCTCGACCGTCGAGACCGCCGTGAAGGAGAGCCGCGAGGCCCTCGAAACGGCCGGTCAGGAGCACCGCGAGGCCCTGGAGACCGCCACCGCCGAACTCGGTGAGCGCGTCACCACCGGCCTCACCTCCTCCCTGGAGGAGCGCACGACCGCACTGCGCGGCTTCGTCGAGGAGCGCACCGCCGAGCAGCACGAGACTCTGCTCTCCCGCCTCCAGGAGAACACCGGCGAGCTGGGTGAGCGCACCACCGCCCTCGCCGAGGAGCTGGGCGCCCTCGCCACGGCCTCCGGCGAGCGCCACGACACCCTCTCCCAGGAGCTGAGGGACCACGCGGCCGCTTCCCAGAAGCGCCACGAGGAGATCACCGGCAAGGTCACCGAGAGCGTCGGCCACCTGAACACCCAGGCCGAGGAGAACCACGCCGAGGCCACCGCGGCCGTCGCGGACGTCACCGGTTCGCTCGCCAAGCTGCGGGAGAACCACGAGAAGTCCCTGAACGACCTGCGTTCGCACGTGCGCCAGCGCCTGGCCGAGCTCGACGAGCAGATCGAACTGGGTCGCACCGAGACCCGCGAGCACGCCGAGAGCACCGCCGAGGGGCTGCGCGAGTCGCTGACCAAGCGCACCGACTCCCTCTCCACCCGGATCGCGGAGGACGCCGCGAAGGTCGCCGCCGACCTGGCCGAGCTGCGGGCGTTCGTCCAGGAGGACAACGCCAAGCTGGCCTCGGAGGCCGAGGACCGGCACCAGACGCTGACCGAGGCGCTGACCGACCAGGCCGACGCCCACCGCACCGCGCTCGACGAGCGGCTGGAGCGCCACCGCGAGAGCCTCAACGGCAAGGTGGACAACCACCTGTCGCAGATCACCGGCAAGGTCGACCACGAGCTGGGCCGCCTCACCGACCGGTTCGACACCTTCGAGGGCCACTTCGAGGGCAGCTTCGAGGGCGTCGAGGGCAAGATCGACCGCGTCGACGGCCGGATCGACGGCCTCAACGGCCGCCTGGACGGCATCGACGGCCGGGTCAACGGCGTCGAGGGCCAGTTCGAGGGCGTCAGCGGTCACTTCGAGGGCGTCGACGGCCGCATGGAGGCCATCGACGACCGTCTGGAGGCGCTCAACCAGCGCCTCAACCAGCTGCCGCAGACCCTGGAGGTCAGTGAGCTGCACCGCCGCCTGACCGAACTGGTGGACCGTCCACTGCTGGACCACTCCGGCAGGCTCGACGAGATCGACTCCCACGTCACCACGGCGGTGGACCCGGTCATCCGTGAGCTCAAGCAGCGCCCGGACCGCCACGAGCTGGAGGAGACCGTCACCGAGGCGGTCGAGAACTCGCACGACGACATCACCAAGCGGTTCTCCTCGCTGGAGGAGACCGTGCTCGCCCTGGCCGAGGCGCTGCTGCGCCCGGGCCGCGACGGCAAGAAGAAGCGCCGCCGCGACGAGGACGACGACGAGTAACCCCACGTCAGCGTGAGGGGCCCGGGGCGGTGACCGCCCCGGGCCCCTCGCGTGTGCCCGTCCCAAACCAACGGCGAGGTCGAGCGGTCCCGCCGTTGGTCCGCGCCGGGGAACGGACCTACGCCCCACCCTTCGTTCGTGGGGTGGTCGCCTCACCACGAAGACCGGTTCCACACCGCGGTGAGCGGCCCTCCCCTACGGCTAGGGCACGAGGACGATCTTGCCGAACTGCTCACCGGCCGCCAGCGCCCTGAAGGCCTCGCGGGCGTCCCCGAGCGGCAGCACCCGGTCGATCACGGGACGCAGCCCGGTGCGTACGCACATCTCGGTGAGGGCGACCAGTTCCTCCTTGGTGCCCATGGTCGAGCCGAGCACCCGCAGCTGGAGGAAGAAGACCCGGGCGAGCTCGGCGGAGGGGGCGTCGCCGCTGGTGGCCCCGCAGGTGACGACGGCGCCGCCGGGCTTGAGCGAGTGGAGGGAGTGCCGCCAGGTGGCCTGTCCGACCGAGTCGAAGACCACGTCCACCTTCTCCGGGAGTCGCTCCCCTGAGGGCAGCGCGGCGTGGGCGCCCAGCCCGAGGGCGCGGGCGCGCTTCTCCTCGCTCCTGCTGGTGACGTACACGCGGTGCCCGACCCGCGCGGCCATCGCGACGAGGGCGGCGGAGACCCCTCCACCGGCGCCCTGCACGAGGACCGTGGAACCGGGCCTCAGGTCGGCCTTGCCGAAGAGCATGCTGTAGGCGGTCAGCCAGGCGGTGGGCAGGCAGGCCGCCTCCTCGAAGGACAGCTCCGGGGGTTTGGGGACGAGATTCGCGCGGGGGACCAGCACCTTCTCCGCGAGGGTTCCGTCGTGGATCTCCGAGAGGAGGGAGAAGCGCGGTGAGCGGCCCGGTTCCGACGGTTCCCGGACCACCCCGTGCACGATGACCTCGTTGCCGTCCTCGTCGATCCCAGCGGCGTCCCCGCCGAGGACCATCGGGAGGCGGTCCTCGCTCAGCGCGACCCCGCGCAGGCTCCAGAGGTCGTGGTGGTTGAGCGCGGCGGCCCTGACCCGGACAGTGGTCCACCCCTCGCGGGGCGCGGGGTCGGGCCGCTCACCGGCCTCCAGACCGGACAGGGGGTCGTCGAACGAGATGCGTGCAGCCGAGATCGCGAACATACCGGCACCCAACCACAGCGGCCCGGCGCCGTTCCCCGCAGGGTGCGCCGGGCCGGTGTCGAAGAGACCTCGGCTCCGCCGGTCCGGTGACCGGCGGAGCTCGGTGACTACACGGCCAGCGGGGACTCCACGGGCAGCGAGGTGTCCGTGGCCAGGTCCAGGGTGGACGGCGGCAGGCCCGCCGCGACCACCTCGGCGCCCAGGGCGGCGATCATCGCGCCGTTGTCCGTGCACAGACGGGGCCGTGGGACACGCAGCTCGATCCCGGCCTCCTGGCAGCGCTGTTCGGCCAGGACGCGCAGCGCCGAGTTGGCGGCCACTCCGCCACTGATCACCAGGGTGCTCACGCCGTGCTCCACGCAGGCGTCGACCGCCTTGCGGGTGAGCACGTCCACCACGGACTCCTGGAAGGCGGCGGCGATGTCGGCCACCACCAACGGGGCGCCCCGGCGTTCGGCGTCCTCCACGTGGCGGGCCACGGCGGTCTTCAGCCCGGAGAAGGAGAAGTCGTACGTGCCGTCGCCCCACTTGCCGCGCGGGAAGCGCATCGCCTTCGGGTCGCCCCGCTGGGCCGCCTGGTCGATGGGCGGGCCGCCCGGGTAGGGCAGCTCCAGCAGACGCGCGACCTTGTCGTAGGCCTCCCCGGCGGCGTCGTCGACGGTGTCACCGAGCGAGACCACGTCGGTGGCCAGGTCGTTGACCAGCAGCAGCGACGTGTGCCCGCCGGAGACCAGGAGGGCGATCGAGGGCTTGGGCAGGGGACCGTGCTCCAGCTGGTCCACGGCGACGTGTCCAACGAGGTGGTTGACCCCGTAGAGGGGCTTGCCGAGCGCCATCGCGTAGGCCTTGGCGGCGGAGACGCCGACCAGGAGGGCACCGGCGAGCCCGGGCCCGGCGGTCACCGCGACGGCGTCCACGTCGGACAGCTTCGCCCCGGCGGAGTCCAGGGCGCGGCGCACGGTGGGGGTCATCGCCTCCAGGTGGGCGCGGCTGGCCACCTCGGGCACCACACCGCCGAACCGCACGTGCTGGTCGACGCTGGAGGCCACCGACTCGCCCAGCAGCTCGCACCCCCGGACCAGCGCCACGCCGGTCTCGTCGCAGGACGACTCGATCCCCAGGATCAACGGCTCACTCATGGCTCCCCTTCTCCGCGACACGGCGCATGACGATCGCGTCCGCCCCCTTGTAGTAGCCCCGGCGCACGCCGATCGCCTCGAAGCCGAAACGTGTGTACAGGTCCTGGGCGCGCGGGTTGTCCGAGCGGACCTCCAGGAACATGTGGGTGACACCGCGCGCGGCGGCCTGGTCGAGGAGTTCGGTGAGCAGCGCCCGGCCGATCCCCCTCCCCCACGCGGTCTCCGCGACGGCCATGGTCTGGACGTCGCCCTCGGGCGGGACGAACCGCAGTCCGGCGTAGCCCAGGAGCCCGGTCTCGGACTCGGCCACCACGTAGTGGCGGGTGGCGGCCTCGGCCAGTTCGTCGCGGAGCACGCCCTCGGTCCAGGCGTCGAGCGGGAACAGGGCGCGTTCCAGGTCCATGACGGCCGGAACGTCGGCGGCGGTCATCTGGCGCAGCGCCACCGGCGCGGTCACCTCACCCACTGGCGCACCTTCTTCGGGGCTCCGGGCTCGACCGCGTCGGGACGGCGCAGGTAGAGCGGGGCGGGTTCGGCCAGTTTCTCGCCACGGTGCAGGCGCAGCAGGGCGAGCTCGGCCATGGCGGCGGCGTCCGGGTGGAGGGGTTCCAGGGCGGCGGTGTCCTCCGCGCCCAGCACGTCGGCGTACATGCGGGCGCCGTCCCCGACCAGCGGCAGGCCGCCGGTGTCGATCTCGGCGGGCCGGTCCACCCGCACCTCGCCCACCCGGGTGAGGTGGTCGTCGTAGCGCGCCCAGAACACCTCCTTGCGGCGGGCGTCGGTCATGCCCAGGAACGGCTCGGTCCTCCGGGTGGCGAAGGCCAGGGCGTCCAGGGTGGTGACCCCGTGGCAGGGGACGTCCAGCGCGTCGGCGAGGGCGTGGGCGGTGGCGAGGCCCACGCGCAGGCCGGTGTAGGGGCCGGGGCCCATGCCGACCGCGATGTGGTCGAGGTCGCCCAGCACGAGCCCGGACTCGGTGAGCAGGTTCTGGATGGTGGGCGCGAGGAGCTCGCCGTGGCGGCGGGCGTCCACCGAGCTGGCGCTGGCGCGCAGCAGGAAGGAGCCGTCGGGGGTGGTCTCCCCGATGGCGGCGGTGACCGCCGGGGTGGCGGTGTCGAAGGCCAGGAGCAGCACGGGAGTTCCGCCTATCCGTTCCCGGCGGCGGTGCCGGGCAGGTCGATGTCGGTCCACCGCGCGCCGACGGGGCGCAGGTGGACGGTGCGGGTGTCGTCGGGGTGGCGTTCGATCCGGATCTCCAGGCGGTCGTCGGCCAGGCCCTCGGCCACGCCCTCACCCCACTCGACGACGGTGACGGACTCGCCCAGGGTCATGTCCAGGTCGATGTCGTCGACCTCGTCGGGGCCGCCGAGCCGGTAGGCGTCCACGTGCACCAGGGCGGGCCCGCCGACCAGGGACGGGTGGATTCTGGAGATGACGAAGGTGGGCGAGGTGACCGAGCCCCGTACGCCGAGGCCCTGTCCGAGCCCCTGGGTGAGGGTGGTCTTGCCCGCTCCCAGCGGCCCGGAGAGGATCAGCAGGTCCCCGGGGCGGGAGAGTGCGGCCAGGTCACGGCCCAGAACGCGCATGTCCTCGTCCGTCGCGGCGGTGACCGCGTGGACGTGGGACGCGGTGGTGGCTGTGGTGTCTGTCATCGCTCTCACAGGTTGGTCCGTGTGGTGGTCAGCGTCGGAGCGCGCCGAAGGTCCCTCTTCACCCAGGTTAGGCCGGGTGGGGAAGGTTCGTGACCGATATCGGGGACTCCGTCAGCCGACGTACTCGCGGGGCACCCGGGAACCGATCCGCGTGATGATCTCGTACGGGATGGTCTCCAGGACGTCGGCCCAGTCCTGCGCGGTGGGCACGCCCCGGCTGGGGTCCCCGAACAGGACCGCGAGGTCGCCCGCGCTCACCGGGTCGTCTCCCACATCCACAACGAACTGGTCCATGCAGACTGTTCCCGCGATGGTGCGGCGGGCGCCGCCCAGCTGGACCGGGCCCCGGTTGGTGGCGGCGCGGGGCACCCCGTCCGCGTAGCCGAGCGGGACGAGGGCCAGGGTGGTCTCCTCCTGGGTGACGTACCGGTGGCCATAGGAGACGCCGCTGCCTGCGGGGACGCGTTTGGTGAGCGCGACCTTCGATTCGAGGGTCATCGCGGGCCGCAATTCGGGCACGTCCAAATCGGGGATCGGGCAGAGTCCATAACTCGCGATTCCGGCCCGCACCAGATCGAACCGAGCCTCCGGCAGGGTCAACAGCGCGGCCGAGTTCGCGATGTGCCGGACCTCCGGGGTCAGCCCCGCCTTGTCGGCCACCAGGAGCGCCTCGTGGAAGACGTCCAGCTGCGCCTGGATCGACGGGTGGCCGGGCTCGTCCGCGCAGGCGAAGTGCGACCACACTCCGGTGATCCGGACGGTGCCCTCCCGCTCCGCGAGCGCCGCGGCCTCGACCACGGAGGCCCAGTCGACCCGGTTCACGCCGCCCCGGTTCAGCCCGGTGTCCGCCTTGAGCTGGACCCGCGCGACCCTGCCCAGGCGACGCGCCTCGGAGATCACCGTGTCCAGCACGGCACGGTCGCTGACACCGAGGTCGATGTCGGCCTCGATCGCCTCTCCCACGGGCTCGCCCGGCGGGATGATCCAGGACAGGACGGGCACGGTGATCCCGGCCCGGCGCAGCTCCAGCCCCTCCTTGATGAGCGCGGTCCCCAGCCAGGCGGCGCCGCCAGCGATCAGGGCGCGCGCGGCGGGAAGCATCCCGTGGCCGTAACCGTCGGCCTTGACCACCCCCATGAGGGGCGTCCCCCCGGCCAGTTCACGGAGCAGCCGGGCGTTGGAGGTGATCGCGTCGAGATCGACGCGAGCGTGCGCGAAAGGAGCCATACCCACAGTGTTCCACGCGTGGGTTACCGCTGCGGAGCTGCGGGTATGTGGCCTACGACCGAGTTCGAGCCCTATTTTGGGGATATCGGTATGAACGAAATCGGAAGTGAACGAGCCGTCAACGTGACCCGGCTGTGGTCCGGCGGTCTGGCCACCGCGGTGGTCGCCGCTCTGGTCATCTTCGCCGGAACCCTGGTGGTTCGCGGGGTCTTCGGCGTCCCGGTGCTGGCACCGGAGGAGGCCGGGAACCTGGGTGACGCCGGGACGGTCGGTTACGCGCTCCTGGCGGGGCTGGTCGCGCTGCTCGCGACCGCACTGCTCCACCTGCTGCTGCTGTCCGCGCCCCGGGCGCTCTCGTTCTTCGGCTGGATCGTCGGTCTGGCCACGGCCATCGCGGCCGTCACGCCCTTCACACAGGGCGCCGAGATCTCCAGCCAGGTCGCGACGGGCCTGATCAACCTGGTCTGCGGTATCGCCATCGCCTCGCTGCTGCGCGGCGTCGGCCGGACCGCGGTCGTCAGCCGGGTCCCCCGGCAGGCCAGACGCGAGGCGGGCCCGGCGCTGCGCCACGAGGGCGTCCTGCCCGACGTCGACCAGCGGGAGTACGACCCCACGCGCTACCGCGCGATGGAGGAGGACGCCGAGTACGACGCGGCCCGGGGCCGCGCCGAGGCCCAGCGCGCGGAGGAGGACCGTGCCCGTCACGGCACCCGCGACGACTGACCGCGGACGTGACACCGCCGGGGGCGGGGACCCGAGAGGTCCCCGCCCCCTTCGCGTGCCAGGATTTCCACTGCACGGCAGAACCCGCCGTCGCACCCAACGGTCTCACCGTATGGCCCCAGAACTCAGCCCTCCGCCCCGACGGGAGAGCCCCCCATGTCCCAACCCCCAACCAGCCCCGACTCCGAAGCGCAACAGCGCGAGAAGGACAATAGGGCCACCCAACTGGAGGCGATGCTTCGTTGGGCTGGCTTGAGCGACCGGGGGATCGAGAAGCTCCGGAACGGTCAGGACCGCACCGGACCGGGCTGGCAGCGCCTGGCGAAGGCGGTGGAGAACAAGTACCCAGCCATGGGGAAGAAGTCGGCAGAAGCCGATGCTGTCCGGCCTGCGGTCGTCGAAGGTCTGCGCTTCGCACGTAGGGGGAGCTCCAGCTTGCAAGAGTTCGCGTACCGATACGAGTACTTCAAGGCCCTCTACGACGAACAGAGCCAGGACATCCTGACCAATAGGCGAGATCTGTCCAAGACCGAGAGACACGAACTAGCCTCCAGAAGAATGACCAGAATCGACGCCCAGGGCGTGCTCGATTCAGACACGGAAATAATCCGCAAAGAGCGCAGCCAGGAGCGAGTCGATATTGACCTGAACCAGAGCGAAGAGGAAATCGTCGCAGCAATACGAGAACAGGCTGAAAACATCGGCATGGGCCACGACACATCCACCGCCTACCATGCCCGAAAACACTTCGGTGAACTCCCAAAGGAAGAACAGGTAGGGCACCCCATATCGGCCTATCTCAAGAGCCTGGCCTCAACAATTCAAAACGGGGAGGCCAGCAACTTCACCAGGATGGACGAGGGACAATCAGCCAGCCTTGTCATCGACCGAATACTTCCACGAAAAAGAGACGGCTCCCCCAAGAGACAGGAATCCGAAGCAAAGGAAGCGGGGGAAGTTTCCGTACTCCGAGCCCGACTGTTCGTCCGACCGCACACAGGAGTCGTGGCACCCACCCACATGAGAGACAAGGCAGAGAGGCCAGCTGACCATGAACGAGGCTAGGACCGAGGAGAACGCGATCCTCGCCCTGCTCGAAAGCACCGCGAGTGAATCAAGCGGAGCTGCCGTAGCGAGTATCTATGATGAGGCCGTGGACCGACTCGTGACCCTGTGGGTGCACAACAGGAACAACGAACAAGAGTGGCCTTCGGACTTCGTTGACGCAGTCCGTGAACTCCTTAAATCCGATGCCAATCGCCATGGATTTCAGGCATACGTAGGCAAGTGTGAGAGCCTAGCACTGAGAAGCATGCAGGATGGCTTCCGACGCTCCTGCTACTATCGAAGTCACATTCAGGTTGTGATCGAAGAGTTTGTTCCCTTCGCCGCCCTCGTCCATCCGGCGGATGTTGAGTCACTGGCCGATATTGACGAGATCTACGTCGATGACGCCAATCAGATCCCGCCCATCCCCCCGCAGGACATCCCCTCCTGGGTGCCCGAATCCCACTGGTGGTGGCGGGCTCCCACACGCCTGGACATGAGCCAGCAGGAAATCGACGAAAAGCTCAACGACTACCACCCCGAGGACTGGGAAACCCCATGACCAACTCCGACGACCGTCGCTCCCCGGTGGAGAGCCGCCTCCAGCGGGACATCGCTGAGGTGAACGCCCTGGGGCGGGGCGGCGTCCGCGTCGACCTGAGCGCCGGGTCCAAGGCCGTGGTGAAGGCCCTGCGCGAGTCCGCCGACCGGATCGGATTCGACTCCCCGATCAACGCGGCGGTGCACGTCATGCGCCGCCTCGACGAACTCCCCCCGGCGGAGCGCGGGAACCCGATCCCCTCGTACCACGCCTCCGCCTCGGAGTCCGTGCGCACAGGGCGGGCCAGGTCCGGAGGCGTCGACGAGGGTGTGTTGAGCCTGCTCTTCGAGCGGGTCGCCCCCCTGACTCCTCTGGCCACGGTCACACTCACGACCCAGGTGGAGATCATGGGCGACGGCACGGCCTACCTGGCCGAGCACGGCTGGCCCTCTCCCCCGCAGCGTCCCGTCCACGCCTTCACCGGCAGCCCCGGGGAACTACTGGAGCGGGCCCGGGTCGACCTCGCCGACCCGGAGGTCCCCTTGGAGCAGTCGTTGCTGTTGCTGTGGGGAGCCCGCACCGGTTCGGCCGACCTGGTCGGCACGCAGGAGCAGCGCCTCTCGGTCGCGGAGCGTGCCGGGGTACGCGGCGGGGAGATCCGGAGGACGCTCTCCCGAGCCGGGCAGCTGGCCTCCGGCCCCGAGTGGTACGCGGCCTGCCTGTACCGGTCGATGCTGGAGAACCTGTTCGAGGGCTTCCTGGGCGCGGTGGCCTTCGCCGTGGTCAAGCCGGAGGACATCGACGACGTCGACGAGGAGCTGAGGGAGGGGCTGCCCCAGGCCGAGGACGCCGTCCCCTCGGCGGTCCCGGCCGGTGTGCCCGAGGGGCACTGGTGGTGGCGGGCCCCGTTCGCCCGTTCCTGATCCACCGCCGAGGCGTGGGCCCGACCACGGGCCCCGCTCCGGTCAGGCGCCCATGACGAGGGACTCGGCGTGCTCGGGGCTCAGGCAGTGCTCGATGACCATGACGGCCGCGCCGATCACGCCCGCGCTCTCTCCCGCCTTGGACGAGGCGATGCTCAGGTTCTCCGTGGCCAGCGGCAGCGAGCGCTGGTAGATGACCTCCCGGACCCCGGCGAGCAGGTGGTCCCCGGCCATGGCCAGCGCACCCCCGACGACGATCACCGACGGGTTGAACATGTTCACCGAGGCGGCCAGGACCTCACCGACGTCGCGTCCCGCCTGACGCAGGGCGCGCAGCGCCGGGACCGACCCGTTGCGGGACAGCTCCACCACGTCGCGGGCGCCCGAGGCGGGGACCCCCTCGGCGGTGAGGGCCTCCGCGAGCGCGTGTCCGCTGGCCACCGCCTCCAGGCAGCCGGTGTTGCCGCAGCGGCAGGGCCGGTCGGCTCCGCTGGGCACGTGGATGTGCCCCATGTCCCCCGCGGCCCCCTGGGCGCCCCGGTAGACGCTGCCCTCGCTGACGATCCCGCAGCCGATGCCCGTGGCGACCTTCACGAAGAGCAGGTGGCTCGCGGTGGGCCAGGCGACGTGGTGTTCGCCGACGGCCATGATGTTGACGTCGTTGTCCACCAGCACGGGCCGGTCGATGCGGCCGCGCACGTGGCCGGACACGTCGAAGCCGTCCCAGCCGGGCATGATCGGCGGGTTGACCGCGCGCCCGGTGGAGTGCTGGACGGGTCCGGGCAGGCCCACGCCGACGCCGAGCAGGTCCCCGGTCCCGCGTCCGGCCGAGGCGAGCAGGGCGAGGCCGTGGTCCACCACCCAGTCCAGGACGTGTTCGGGGCCCAACGCGATGTCGATGTCGGCCCGGTCCTCCGCGAGCACCGTCCCCGACATGTCGGTGAGGGCGAGCCGGGCGTGGGTGGCGCCCAGGTCGGCGGCGAGCACCACGCGCGCGTCCGGGCGGAACGAGAAGGTCGTGGGCGGGCGCCCGCCGGTGGAGACGGCCTCACCGGCCGGGCCGATGAGCCCGCTGGCCAGGAGCGCGTCCACGCGCTGGGTGACGGTGGAGCGGGCCAGACCGGTGACGGAGGCCAGTTCGGAGCGGGTGCGTGGGCGCCCGTCGCGCAGCAGCCGGAGAAGGGTCCCGGCACCCGGCACGGCCGCGGCGGCCGGGGATCGCAGTGAGGCTGTCAGCGCGTCTTCCGTCATGGGACCAGTGAAGCACAGGATCTATTGAGTGGCCGTCATCCATCTATTTTGTCCACATCCGGCAACTTATGCTTGACCTTCGACATAAGTCGGACGTAACGTCTCGGTCATGTCAGTGAAACAGGTCACAGGTCTGGGTGGTTCGCCGGGACACTCCGCCCCCTCGGCCTACCGCGCCGCGGTGATCGGCACCGGCTTCATGGGCCGGGTCCACACCCACGCCGTCCGCGCCTCCGGCGGCGAGGTCGTCGGCGTGTCCGGGTCCTCCCCCGCCAGGGCCGAGGAGTTCCGCGCCGCCCACGGCCTCGCCTCAGCCCACGCCGACCCCCTCGAACTGATCCACCGACCCGACGTCGACGTGGTGCACGTGTGCACCCCCAACCATCTGCACGCCCCCCTGAGCCTGGCCGCCCTCGCGGCGGGCAAGCACGTGGTCTGCGAGAAGCCCCTGGCCACCGACGCCGAGACGGCCCGTGGTCTCACCCGCGCCGCGCACGAGGCCGACCGTGTCGCCGTGGTCCCCTTCGTCTACCGCTTCCACCCCATGGCCCGCGAGGCCCGCGCCCGGGTCGCCTCGGGCGCCGTCGGCCGGATCGGCCTCGCCCACGGCGGCTACCTCCAGGACTGGCTCCTCCACCCCGAGGAGGACAACTGGCGCGTCGATCCGAAGATCGGCGGTCCCACGCGGGCCTTCGGAGACATCGGCTCGCACTGGTGCGACATGCTGGAGTTCGTCACCGGCGACCGGATCAACGCGGTGAGCGCCCAGACCTCACGGTTCAACGAGCACCGGGGCGAGGCGGGCCGCGCGGTCACCACGGAGGACCTCGTCGCCCTCCAGTTCTCCACCGAGGGCGGGGCCGTGGGGACCGCCGTGATCAGCCAGGTCTCCCCCGGCCGCAAGAACCAGCTGGTGCTGGAGGTCTCCGGCACCGAGGGCTCGCTCCGCTTCGACCAGGAACGCCCCGAGACCCTCTGGGCGGGCGGGCGCGACCACACGACGATCATCTCCCGCGACGACCCCGGCCTCGGTCCGGACGCCGCCCGCATGGTCACCCTCCCGGTCGGCCATCCGCAGGGCTACCAGGACTGCTTCAACGCCCTGGTAGCGGACACCGGAGCCGCCGTGGCGGGCGGGGAACCCGAGGGCCTCCCCGTCTTCGCGGACGGCCTGCGGGCCGCCGTGCTCGCGGAGGCCGTGCTGGAATCGGCCCGCGAGCGCCGCTGGGTCGACCTGCCCCGAACGGACCCCTAGGGTGCGCGCGCCAGAGATCCGATCCGCCCAGGTTTGTACGAATGGCCGAGACACCCTCGACCGCGACGACCTGGACCGGTTACGGACCGTGAACCCAGGGGCCTCAACAGGTCACCCAGGGCCCCTGGTCAACGCGACCGCCACCAAGCACAATGCCAGCGAGTCGTCTCGCCCAGGTTCCTCCCTGCCCCCGACGAAAGGAGCCGCCGTGGACTGATCACACCGATGAGGCGGCCACCCCCCGCTTCCGAACGCGATAGCAGGTACTCCCCGACGGTTCGCCGTACGCGGCCCACCGTCCCTGCCGTCGGCGCCGGCACGCCGCACGGACTCATCGACCCCCCACCCCCAGGTGAGGTTTCCCGTGATCAAGAGACCCCTACGAACGCTGGGCGCGCTGACGGCGAGCATCGCGTTGGCCCTCGGGCTGACGTCGGTCCCGGCCCAGGCCGACGCCGTGGAGGAGGAGCCGTTCACCGCGCTCATCTTCTCCAAGACCACCGGCTTCCGACACGACTCCATCCCGTACGGCGTCGCCCTCTACGAGGCGCTGGCCGAGGAGCACGGCTTCGAGACCGAGCACTCCGAGGACGCCGACATCTTCAACCCGGAGGACCTGGCCCGCTTCGACGCGGTCATCTGGCTCTCCACCACAGGTGACGTCCTGGACGAGGGCCAGCAGGCCGCGTTCGAGGAGTACGTCCAGGCCGGCGGCGGCTACGTCGGCGTCCACTCCGCCTCCGACACCCACTACGACTGGGAGTGGTACGGCGACCTGGTCGGCGCCTACTTCGCCAGCCACCCGCCCGGCACCCAGGACGCCGAGGTGATGGTCAACGACCGCGCCCACCCCTCCACGTCCATGCTTCCGGCGAGCTGGGACCGGCACGACGAGTGGTACGACTACGACGTCAGCCCGCGCGGCGACGTCCACGTCCTGGCGGGCCTGAACGAGGCCTCCTACGAGGACGTCGTCGACCCGGCCGGGCAGATGGGCTTCGACCACCCGATCGCCTGGTGCCAGGTGTACGACGGCGGCAGGTCCTGGTACACCGGCGGCGGCCACACCGTCGAGTCGTACTCGGAGCCGGAGTTCACCGCCCACCTGCTCGGAGGACTCCAGTGGGCCGCCGGACAGGTCGAGGGCGACTGCGGCGCCACCCAGTGGGACAACTTCGAGAAGGTCACGCTCGCCCAGGGCGAGGAGAACGTCGGCGAGCCGATGGGCATGGCCGTGCTCCCCGACGGCCGGATCATGCACACCTCCCGCAACGGCCAGGTGTCCATGTGGTCCCCCGAGACCTACAGCACCAACGCGCTCGCGGACGTCCCGGTCTACGACCACGACGAGGACGGGCTCCAGGGCATCGCGCTCGACCCGGACTTCGAGGAGAACGGGTGGGTGTACCTCTACTACGCGCCCGTGATCGACGGCGTCCCCTCGGGCGCCGCACCGGAGAACGGCTCCGCGGAGGACTTCGAGCCCTTCGAGGCGCACAACAACCTCTCGCGCTTCCAGTTCGTGGACGGTGACGAACCCTCGCTGGACCTGGAGAGCGAGCAGGTGATCCTGGAGGTCGAGGCCACCCGGGGCATGTGCTGCCACGTCGGCGGCGACATCGACTTCGACCCCGACGGCAACCTCCTGCTCTCCACCGGCGACGACACCAGCGCCTTCGGTTCGGACGGGTTCAGCCCGCACGACGAGCGCGAGAGCCGCAACCCGGCCTTCGACGCCCAGCGCAGCTCCGGCAACACGAACGACCTGCGCGGCAAGCTGATCCGCATCGCGGTCGACGAGGACGGCGGATACGACATCCCCGAGGGCAACCTGTTCCCGCCCGAGACCTCCGACGCGGACCTGACCCGTCCCGAGATCCTGGCGATGGGTCTGCGCAACCCGTTCCGGTTCTCCGTCGACCAGAACGACGGCAGCGTCTACCTGGCCGACTACGGCCCGGACTCCCCCGTGGCCGACCCCGAACGCGGCCCGGAGAACACGGTCACCTGGCACCACATCACCGAGCCGGTCAACATCGGTTGGCCGTACTGCATCGGGAACAACTCCGCCTACAACAAGTACGACTTCGGGTCCGGCACCTCCGGGGAGGCGTTCGACTGCGACGCCCCGGTCAACGAGTCGCCGCGCAACACCGGTCTGACGGAGCTGCCCCCGGTCACCCCGGCGGCGATCTGGTACGGCTACGACGAGTCCGAGGAGTTCCCGCACCTGGGCACCGGCGGCGGCGCCCCGATGGGCGGCCCGGCCTACGACTTCGACCCGGAGCTCGACTCCGAGAACAAGTGGCCCGAGTACTACGACGGCGTCCCGCTGCTGTACGAGTGGAGCCGCCAGTGGATCAAGCAGGTGCACCTGGACGACGAGGGCGGCGTCCTCGACATCACCGAGACCGTCCCGGACATCGACCTGGCCAACCCCATGGACATGGAGTTCGGCCCGGACGGCGCCCTGTACGTGCTGGAGTACGGCTCCGGCTGGTTCGGCGGGTCCGCGGACTCGGCGATCTCCCGCATCGACTACTCCGGTTCCGGAGACAGCCCGGTGGCCCGGATCGGCACCAGTGCCACCTCCGGCCCGGCACCGCTGACCGTCGAGTTCTCCGGTGAGGACTCCTTCCACCCCGGGGGCCTGGCCTTCGACTACGCGTGGAACTTCGGGGACGGCACGACCTCGACCGACCCCGCGCCCACGCACACTTTCGAGGAGGCGGGCCGGTACAACGTCAGCCTCACGGTGACCGACTCCGAGGAGCGCACGGGCACGGCCACGGTGACCATCACCGCGGGCAACACCGCGCCCGAGGTCGCCTTCGACACCCCCCGGGACGGTCAGTTCTTCGACTGGGGCGACGAGATCCCGTTCGACGTGACCGTGGAGGACGCCGAGGACGGGTCCATCGGGGACGGCATCGACTGCGCCGAGGTGGAGGTCACCTCGTCGCTGGGCCACGACACCCACGCACACCCCTGGACCCAGTACGAGGGCTGTGAGGGTGTGAGCGTCACCGGGACCGACGGCGGTCACGGCCACGACATGAACATCTTCTGGGTCCTCCAGGCCGAGTACACCGACCACGGCGGGGACGGCGTCCCGGCGCTCACCGGCAGCGACGGGGTCAAGCTCAACCCGTCGCGGATGCAGGCGCAGTACTTCACCGGCTCCGAGGGCGTGGTCACCGACACCACGGAGGACCCCAACGGGGGCCTGCGCAACCTCGGCGGCATCCACCACGGCAGCTGGGTCTCCTACGACCCGGTCAACCTGCACGGCGTCGAACAGATCGGCTTCCGTGTGGCCTCGGACGGGGCGGGCGGCACCATCGAGGCCCGCGCCGACTCACCCGACGGTGAACTGGTCGGCTCGGTCGACGTCGCCCCCACCGGCGGCTGGCAGGAGTGGACCGACGTCACGATGGACGACGTCACCGACCCCGGCGGCACCATCGACCTCCACCTCGTCTTCGTCAACGACGGGGCCGGGGACGAGGCGCTGTTCAACGTCAACTACTTCGACGTGAACGCGGACCACGACGGCGGACACGAGGACGGGCCCGAGACCGAGCTGACCAGCCCGGCCGACGGCGCGACCTTCGGGTCGGGCGAGGACGTCCCCCTCGCGGCGGACGTCACCGACCACGGTGACGCCGGGATCGAGGAGGTGGAGTTCCTCGTGGACGGGCAGCCGGTCGCCACGGTGGCCGAGGGCCCCTACGAGGCCTCCTGGACCGACGTCCCGGACGGCGAGTACGCGGTCAGCGCCGTGGCCACCGACGGTGAGGGGCGTACCGGCACCTCCGCCACGCACACCATCACGGTCGGGGACGAACCCGCCCCCGTGGAGTGCGCGCCGCCCAACCTCGACGACGGCTACCGCGCCCTGTGGGACGGCGAGTCCCTGGACGGCTGGAACATGGCCGGACCGGGGAGCTTCGAGATCGTCGACGACGGTGACGGGTGCGTCCTCCAGACCGAGGGCGGCATGGGCCTGCTCTGGCACGAGGACGAGCTCGGCTCGTACCGGATGAAGCTGGACTACCTCACCCACGAGGAGTCCGACAACTCCGGTGTCTTCGTCGGCTTCCCCGACCCGGGCGACGACCCGTGGGTCGCGGTCAACGAGGGCTACGAGATCCAGATCGATCCGTACGGCGCCCCCGACGGTGACCCCCTCACCCAAACCGGGGCCGTCTACACGTTCCAGGCCGCCTCCTCCCACCCGGAGGTCGTGGGCGAGTGGAACACGATGGAGATCGAGGTCGACGACCCGATGATCCGCGTGTGGATCAACGGCGAGCTGGTCAACGAGTTCGAGAGCACCGACCCGGCCCGTGACCTCTCGGCCGGACGCGTCGGGCTCCAGAACCACGGCGCGAACGACCTCGTGTGGTTCCGCGACGTCCAGGTCACCGACCTGGAGGACGAGACGGAGGCGTTCACCTTCGCCGAGGTCCACGAACGGGTCGGGGAACTGGCCGAGGCGGGCGGACTGACGTTCTCGGAGGCCACCCGTCTCACCCGTCAGCTGGAGCTGGCCGAGCACCACGTGGACGCGGGCCGGCCCGCGCAGGCCGGACGCTCGCTCGACCGGTTCCGGACGACCGCCGAGACCGTGGCCGACCCCGACACCCGAGAGGAGCTGGGGCGCCTGGCCGACGGCCTCGAACACCTGACCGCACCACCCGAGTAGTCCCGGATCAGCAGTAACGCGACGAACCGTGGCGGGGGCGGGCCCCCGCCCCCCCCCCCCCCCCCCGGGGGGGGGGGGGGGGGCCCCCCCCCCCCGCCCCCCCCCCCGGGCAAACGTAAAGGGGGTTCCCGGGTGCACCGAAACGGGATCAACCCACACGGGGGCGAC